>NZ_JBHYTK010000035.1:0-1584 GCF_042749255.1 Streptomyces sp. NPDC059524
GCGCAAGCGGCGGGGGCAGCTTCTTTAGGGGCGCGGGGAACTGCGCGACCAGCCACGACGGCGCGGCGGCCGGCAACGATTGCCGGTCAGTCCCCGGAGGGGCTCGCGTCGACCGCTGTCGCTCCCCGCGGCTCCGGCGTCTGGCGAAGCGCCTCGCCGCGCGACCACGCCCGTAGATACACGACCACCGTGTTGGTGACGGCGACGAGCGGCACCGCGACGACCGCGCCGCCGATCCCCGAGACCATCCCGCCCGCGGCGACCGCCAGGACGACCGCCAGCGGATGCACCCGTACCGCGCGGCCGAGGATGAAGGGCTGCAGGATATGGCCCTCGATCTGCTGCACCGCGAGGACGACCGCCAGCGTCATCACCGCCGTGAACACGCCCTGGGTGACCAGCGCGACGACCACCGCGAGCGCCCCGGAGACGACCGCGCCGACGAGCGGGATGAACGCGAACAGGAAGATGAAGACGGCGAGCGGCACCGCCATGGGCACGTCGAGGAAGAAGATGCCGAGGCCGATGAAGATGGCGTCGATCAGGGCGACTATGACCGTTCCGCGCACATACGCGGTGAGGGTGCGCCAGGCCCGCGGTCCCGCGCCCGCGATGCCCGGCCGGGCCTGCGCGGGGACGAGCTTGAGGGTCCAGTCCCAGATGCGCCGGCCGTCGTAGAGCAGGAAGAGCGTCGAGAACATCGTGAGGAGGATGCCGGTCATCGCCTCGACGATGACGGTGACGCCTTCGAGGCCCGCGGACGTGATCTCGTCCGTGTTCGCCCCGATCGCCTCGCGCAGCGACTTGGCGATGTCGTTGATCTGGTCCTCGGTGACGTGGAACGGGCTGTTGAGCAGCCACTTGCGCAGCTCGTCGATGCCGTCCTGGACCTGGTCGGAGAGCGCGTCGATGTTCTCCTGGACCTGCCAGACCACGAACCAGCCGACGAGCCCCATGATCACGAAGCCGAGGATCGCGGTCAGGGCGGTGGCGAGTCCGCGCGGGACTCCGTGCCGGCGCAGCCGGGCCACGGTCGGCTGGAGCAGCGCGGTGATGAGCAGTGCCGCGATGAACGCGAACACCACGAGCTGCACCGAGCTGATGACCTTGATGAGGACCCAGAGCGCGCCGGCGAGCACGAGGAGCCGCCAGCCGGCCTCGGCGGCGACCCTCAGGCCCCAGGGGACGGCGGCGACGGGCTCGGGCCGGGCGGCGACGGCCGGCGCGTAGTCGGGCGGGGCGGGCACGTGGTCCTTGCGCGACGCCCCGGCCGGCGCCGGCTCGGCTCCCGCTCCCGGGTCGGGCCCGGCGGCGGGCTCGGGCCGTGCCGGGTCCGGGAGTTCGGACTCGGCCTCCCGTTCGGCCTCCGCGCGGCGCTCGTCGAGACGCTCGCCCATTCTGCTGATTCCGGCGCCGACCCTGCCGAGCCAGCCTGGCACTCGCGACATGATCCGTCCTTTTCCCCCGTGCCTCATCGCCGCTCAGACCGTACATGGCCGAGGCGCCCCCCCCCCGTTAGCGGGGGGGGGGGGGGTGGGTGTGGGGGGGTAGGGGGGCTTTACCTGTGTGTGCGGCGCGCAGGGC
>NZ_JBHYTK010000035.1:1594-27633 GCF_042749255.1 Streptomyces sp. NPDC059524
CACACACCCACACCCCACCACACTCCACACCACACACACCACCCAGCTCACCCCCTCCCCCACAGCCCAGCCCCACAACTCACGCCCCCCCCCCACCCCTTACTCCGGGTCGCGGCGAATCGGGAGGTTGAGCGGGGTACGGCTCAGTACCAGTTGTTCGCCTGCCAGAAGGACCAGGCCTCGCACGGGCTGCCGTAGCGCTCGTTCATGTAGTTGAGGCCCCACTTGATCTGGGTGGCGGGGTTGGTCTGCCAGTCGGCGCCGGCCGAGGCGTACTTGCCCGCGGGCAGCGCCTGGAAGAGGCCGTAGGCGCCGGAGGAGGCGTTGACCGCCTTGTAGTTCCAGCTGGACTCGTGGTCCACGATGTTGCTGAAGCACTGGAACTGACCGGACGGCACCATGGAGCGCGCCATCGACTGGATCTGCGCGACGGAGTACGAGGACTGCGGCGCGAAGCTCGACGCGTCGCGGGTCGCGGAACGGCTGGCGGCCTGCTTCTTGGCCTCCTCGCGCTCCTTCGCCTCCTGCTCGGCCTTCTCCTTCGCGGCCTGCGCGTCCTGCTGCTTGGCGATCGCGTCCTCGGCGGCCTTCTTGCGGGCCGACTCCTCCGCGGTCTTCTGGGCAGCGGTGTCGGCCGCGATGGCCTGGGTCTGCGCCTGCTGCTGCAGCGACGAGGTCTGCACCTGCGCCTGCTGACCGACAGGGACGTCCGCGAGGAGGGTCGCGTCGCTCGCCGTGGCGGCCTCTGCCTCGTTGGAGGGCTGGCCGGTGCTGCCCGAGGCAACACCCACGACTGCGCCGACAGTGGTGACCGCGGTGGCCGAGGCCACTGCGAATCCCCGGACCGAAATCCGGCTCACACGGTTTCCTTCCAGCATCGCCCGCTGTGGTGTGACCCTCGCGGACGCAATCGTGCCCCTGGCACTGGCCTCCCAACTGACGGGTCACGGGAGGCACGGGCCCGGTGGGCAACTCCCGAGAGGGAGGCGCCGCGTGGTGCTCGGGCGGCATACGACGTTCGTTATGGAGTTCAAGGTGCAGCGGGTGCTGCGGTGGTGCCGTACCGCTGGGGGTACAGAAGTGTCGTATGCGGGGCCTGACGGAACCGTGACTCTGCCGTATGGCGATGCCGTGAAGCAATTCTGTGCTGCGTGGGAAACGTCACACCCCGTTTGTCCCACGGGTTTTACGGAAACGAGCACACGCCAAGACGCCGCCCGGCTAAGCTCTCTGGCTTTGCCGGGCGGCGCCAAGTACCCCCAAACGGGCTAGATCTGACCGTCTTCCAGCATTTCGGTCACCAGGGCCGCGATCTGCGACCGCTCCGAGCGCGTCAGCGTGACGTGCGCGAACAGCGGATGACCCTTCAGCTTCTCGACGACGGCGACGACTCCGTCGTACCGGCCCACCCTCAGGTTGTCGCGCTGGGCGACGTCATGAGTCAGGACGACACGGGAATTCGCGCCGATACGGGACAGAACGGTCAACAGGACGTTCCGTTCCAGCGATTGGGCCTCGTCCACGATCACGAACGCGTCGTGCAGCGAGCGGCCCCGGATGTGGGTGAGCGGCAGGACCTCCAGCATCCCGCGCGCCGTGACCTCCTCGATGACCTCGCGGGAGGTGACGGCCGAGAGGGTGTCGAAGACGGCCTGCGCCCACGGCCCCATCTTCTCGGCCTCGGAGCCCGGCAGATAGCCGAGCTCCTGCCCGCCGACCGCGTACAGCGGCCGGAAGACCATCACCTTCTGGTGCTGGCGGCGCTCCAGGACCGCCTCCAGGCCCGCGCACAGCGCGAGCGCGGACTTGCCGGTGCCGGCCCGGCCGCCCATCGAGACGATGCCGACGTCCGGGTCGAGCAGCAGATCGAGCGCGATCCGCTGTTCGGCGCTGCGGCCCTTGAGGCCGAAGGCCTCCCGGTCGCCGCGCACGAGCCGGACGTTGCCCTCCGGCGTGACCCGGCCGAGGGCCTTGCCGCGCTCGGAGTGGATCGTCAGGCCCGTGTGGACGGGCAGCTCGGCCGCCTCGGGGACGTAGAGGCTGTCCTCCTCGAAGAGCAGGTCCACCTGTTCGGCGGGGAGCGTCAGTTCGGACATTCCGGTCCAGCCGGAGTCCGTGATGGCGAGCTCGGCCCGGTACTCCTCGGCGAGGAGTCCGACCGAGGACGCCTTGATCCGCAGCGGCAGATCCTTCGACACGACGGTGACGTCGTACCCCTCGGCCTGCAGGTTGCGGGCGACCGCGAGGATCCGGGAGTCGTTGTCGCCCAGGCGGTAGCCGGACGGGAGGATTCCCGGGTCGGAGTGGTTGAGCTCGACGCGGAGCGTTCCGCCCAGTTCGCCGGTGGGGATCGGGGCGTCCAGACGTCCGTGCCGGATCCGGTAGTCGTCGAGCAGGCGCAGGGCCTGCCGGGCGAAGTAGCCGAGTTCCGGATGCTGCCGCTTGGCCTCCAGTTCCGTGACCACGACGACGGGCAGCACGACCTCGTGCTCGTCGAAGCGGGTCATGGCGTTCGGATCGGCCAGCAGGACGCTGGTGTCGAGAACATAAGTGCGCCGGTCGGGCTTGCGGAGGCGCTTGTTGCTGGTCACCACGAAGGACGTACCCCCTCGGAATGAGGTCGGGCGAGCGACGGAGGAGTTACCGGGCCGGGAGGGTGGGAGAAGACCACCGGTCGTCGGCCGCGCTGCGCGGGCCGGGACCGGCCCTCCAAGTCGTCTTCCGTACGCTTCGGCGTGCGGTCGTCCTGGTGCAAAGGGCCTCCCGGGCGGGCAGCCCCGTGCCGCCCGCTGAGATGCGGTGTCCTTGGTGTGGACACCGACCTGGAGGGCTTATTCCCTCGAACGAGCGCCGCCATGCAACGAGGCAGGGCGGCGCGTTCGTTAACTCCTGATGACGCTTTATGTCCTGGTGGCGGCGGGGGTGCCGGGTGGCTGTCCGGGAGGCCGTCTAGCCGCCGAAACGGCGGTGGCGGGCCGCGTAGTCACGCATGGCGCGCAGGAAGTCGACCTTGCGGAAGGCGGGCCAGAAGACGTCGCAGAAGTAGTACTCGGAGTGGGCGGTCTGCCAGAGCATGAAGCCGGACAGGCGCTGCTCGCCGCTGGTGCGGATGACGAGGTCCGGGTCGGGCTGGGCGCTCGTGTAGAGGTGCCGGCCGATGGAATCGATGTCGACGGACTCGGCGACCTCTTCGAGGGTCTGCTTCTTCTCGGCGGCCTCGTGCAGCATCGAGCGGACGGCGTCGGCGATCTCCTGGCGGCCGCCGTAGCCGATCGCCACGTTCACCACTATCCCGTCGACGTGCGCGGTGGCCGCGTCGGCCTCCTTGAGCACGCTGCGCAGGCCGTCGGGCAGCAGGTCGGTGGCGCCCACGTGGTGGACGCGCCAGCGGCCGTCGGCGGCGAGGGAGCGGACCGTCTCCTCGATGATGCCGAGCAGCGGGACCAGTTCCTCCGGGGGCCGGTCGAAGTTGTCCGTCGACAGCAGCCACAGCGTGACGACCTCGACGTCCGTCTCGGTGCACCAGCCGAGGAACTCCTCGATCTTGGCGGCGCCCGCCTGGTGGCCCTGGGCGGTGGTGGATCCGGCCGCCTTCGCCCAGCGCCGGTTGCCATCCATGATGACCCCGATGTGCTTGGGCACCTGGTCGTGGTCCAGGTGGCCTTCCACCCGGCGCGCGTACAGCCTGACCAGCAGGCCGCGCAGCCTGTCGCGCAGGTTCACGGTCTTTTTCGCCCCTCCGTGCAGACGGCAGTCCCCGAGGGCGAAAGCCTACCCCTGTGCGAACGGGGCCCTGTGACGGGGTGTGCGGGGGCCGTGCGGGGCGGTGGGAGACGGGTGCGGGACAGGGGACTGACGTAGTTTCGTCTCCATGAACGACACCTCTCCTTATGTCGCCGCGTCGGACCGATACGACGCGATGGAGTACCGGCGCACGGGCCGCAGCGGCCTGAAGCTGCCCGCGATCTCGCTCGGCCTGTGGCACAACTTCGGTGACGACCGCACGCTGGACTCCCAGCGCGCGATCCTGCGCCGTGCCTTCGATCTGGGGGTGACGCACTTCGACCTGGCGAACAACTACGGACCGCCGCCCGGCTCGGCCGAGTTGAACTTCGGCAAGATCTTCGCGCAGGACTTCACCCCGTACCGGGACGAACTGGTCGTCTCGACCAAGGCGGGCTATCTGATGCACCCCGGTCCGTACGGGGAGTGGGGCAGCCGCAAGTACCTGATGTCGTCGCTGGACGCGTCGCTGAAGCGGATGGGTCTCGACTACGTCGACATCTTCTACTCGCACCGGCCGGACCCGAACACGCCGCTCGAGGAGACGATGGGAGCGCTCGCATCGGCGGTGCAGCAGGGCAAGGCGCTGTACGTCGGTGTCTCCTCCTACAGCAGCGAGCAGACCGCCGAGGCGGCGCGGCTGCTGCGGGAGATGGGCGTCCCGGCCCTCATCCACCAGCCGTCCTACTCGATGATCAACCGCTGGACCGAGGACGACGGGCTGCTCGACACGCTGGAGGCGGCCGGCATGGGCTGCATCTCCTTCGTGCCGCTGGCGCAGGGCCTGCTGACGGGCAAGTACCTGAAGGGCATCCCGGAGGGTTCGCGCGCCACGCAGGGCAAGTCGCTCGACCCGAACCTGCTGAGCGACGAGGTGCTGCGCCGGCTGAACGGGCTGAACGACATCGCGCAGCGGCGCGGTCAGTCGCTGGCCCAGCTCGCGCTGACCTGGGTGCTGCGGGACGAGCGGATGACGTCGGCGCTGATCGGTGCGTCGAGCGTGGGTCAGCTGGAGGAGAACGTGGCGGCGCTCGCCGGTCCGAAGCTGACGGCGGAGGAGCTCACGGAGATCGACTCGTTCGCCGTGTCGACGCCGGGCACGAACATCTGGGCCGGGCGGAGCTGAACGGACCGGGAAAGAAAAACGGGCCGGTCCGTGGGGGGGAGACGGACCGGCCCGAGGGGGGGTTTCCACCATAACCCTTCGTAAGTGATGCTGCGTGCATCGGCGCGCCATCACTACTCTCCGGAGTCGCTCGGCGACGGCCTACGGGCCCTTTTCGGCCGCTCCCCGGCGGGCTCACCGGTTCTCCGGGAGCGCTCGCGCCGGGCGCTTCGCGTGCCGCCGGGTGTCCCTCTCCCGTGTCCGTCACGCGGTTGACGTGGCACGCGGCACCGCGCAGCCCCCTCCACTGCGCGGTACCGCCGCGCATCTTTGCTCACGCGAATTGCCGTTGGTCTGAACTTACGTGAGGTTTACGTGAGGATCGAGCGAAAAAGATAACGATGCGGAATCGCTTCCTCCGCCCTCCGCGCGGCGCGCCCCACCGGGCGGCACTCGGCGACGGGGCCGGCGGAGCTACGGCGCCCTCCGGTGACACTGCAACCGCCCCAGTGGCAGACGCGTCGAAATCGGCGGGGCGGGGCGTCTCGCCTCGGCTCGATTTTCGGCGTGAATCGGTGCGCGTTATCGGTGCGCGTTACAGGTACCGGGAGGGGGTCGGTGGGGGTGTCCCCCGCCTGTTTCAGGGGGATGGCCCCTCTTCCGTGGGGCAGGGGGAACGCACGTACCCTTGGCGGACCCCCGCCGCTGTGAACATGCCGTCAGCGCGGCGGCGTTCCGCTCGAAACAACCGATTTGCCCGCCCGTTCGTTCTGTCCGTCCCCGGCGCAGCGATGCGACCACCGCAGAAATGCGAGCACATGTCCGTACGTTCCGCGATAGCCAGCTGGCTGACCCGCCTCTACTTCACCCGGCTCCGGAAGAAGGGGGGCAGTCTCGACCTCTCCATCCTGTCGAAGCTGCCCGAAGGCGCCCTGCTGCCGCTGCGCCGTGACGGCGTCGACCCGGTCCCCGAGATCGGCGCGCTGCGCGACCGTGAGCCCGTCAGCAAGCTGCCCATCCCGGGCATGACGGTGTGGCTCGTCTCCGGCTACGACGAGGCGAAGGAAGTCCTCGGCGACGCCAAGGCGTTCAGCAACGACTTCCGGCATCTCGTGGGCGTGGGCGGCGCCGGGGCCGATCAGAACCCGGGCGGGCTCGGATTCTGCGACCCGCCGGACCACACGCGGCTGCGCCGCCTGCTGACCCCCGAGTTCACGATGCGCCGGCTGTCGCGGCTGACCCCGCGCATCCACGCGATCGTGGAGGAGCAGCTCGCGCAGTTGGAGAAGGCGGTCGCGGAGTCGCCGGACGGCACGGCGGATCTCGTCGAGCACTTCGCGATGCCGGTGCCGGCGCTCGTCATCTGCGAACTGCTGGGGGTGCCGTACGAGGAGCGGGACGCGTTCCAGCAGTTCTCGGTGGCCCGCTTCGACGTGCTGGGCGGCGCCGGGGCGTCCTTCGGCGCGGTGTCGGCCTCGCTCGACTATCTGCGCGGCGTCGTCGCCGAGCAGCGCCGCAACCCGGGCGAGGGCCTGCTCGGCATGCTGGTGCGCGAGCACGGCGACAACATCACGGACGAGGAGCTGACCGGCCTCGCGGACGGCGTCCTGACCGGCGGCCTGGAGACGACGGCGAGCATGCTCGCGCTCGGCACGCTGATCATGATGGAGGACCGGACGCACTTCGAGGCGATCCGGGAGGCCGAGGACCCGGCGACGGTCGCGGCGCCGTTCGTGGACGAGCTGCTGCGCCATCTGACGGTCGTGCAGACGGCGTTCCCGCGCTTCGCCCGTGAGGACACGGAGATCGGCGGGGTACGGATCTCGGGCGGCGACATCGTCATCGTGTCGCTCAGCGCGGCGGACCGGGACCCGCGTCTCGGCGACGACATGGACGCCTTCCTGCCCGCGCGCCCGCCGGCCGCCTCGCACCTGGCGTTCGGCTACGGCATCCACCGCTGCATCGGCGCGGAGCTCGGCAAGATGGAACTGCGGGCCGCGTTCCCCCAACTCGTGCGCCGCTTCCCGGAGTTGCGCCTCGCGGTCCCGTCCGCGGAGCTGGAGTTCCGCAAGCTGTCGATCGTCTACGGCGTCGACACGCTCCCGGTGAAGCTCTAGGCGTCGGCGCCGCGGGACGAGCGGCGCATGCCGATGAGTTCGGCGACGGCGTGCAGCCAGCGGGCCGCCGCCTTCTCGGCGTCCGGCACGTCCCCGGCGACCCGCGCCGCCTCCTCCAGCCACGTGCGCAGCAGGGCGGACGCCTCCGGCGAGGGAAGCGGCTCGGACAGTTCCGCCGCGTACCGCAGCCCGCCCGCCCGCACGATCTTGCCGACGTAGGCCACGGACCGGGGCCGCACCCCGAGCCGGTCGAGCGTGACGGCCCCGGCGATCGCCCCGTCCCCGAACAGCGCGGTACGGAACTCCTGCCGGGTGAGCCCGTAGCGGAGCAGCGCGCCGATGTCCGTCTCGGCGAGCACCTGGTCGTCGGTGCGGGACGGGGGCGTGGGCGTGGAAGACATGCGGTGGACCTCGGTTCGCGCGCTCAGCGGACGGTGATCTCGTACTCGAAGTACTCGATGCGGGTCTGGGGGGTGCCCGTGGCCGTGGGGACGGGGCCTGCGTTGGGGGCGGCCGATGAGGCGGGTTCGGCGGTGGCCTCGGCTGCGCTGTGGCAGAAGCCGTTGGGGCAGTGGACCAGTTTCACGGTGGTTCTGCCCTTGTGGGAGGCGGTGAAGTCGAAGTACTGGGTGCCGTCCTCGCCGGCGTCGTTGTCGTCCCGGCGGCCCTCGTAGTCGAGGACCGCGGTGTCCGGCTCGGGGTCGGCGAGGTACCAGTTCTCGCCCATCGCGGAGCTGGCGGGGACCTCCAGGGTGAAGGTCTCGCCCGCGTCGACGCTGATGGACCGCTCCCCCGTGCCGTACGACGCGGCGGAGGAGCCGCCGCAGCCGGTGAGGGCGAGGGTGAGGGCCAGGGCGGGGAGGAAGAGGAGGGGTCTTGTGCGCACGGATCAGTCCTGGTCGATGTAGACGCGGTTCACGTCGCCGTTGTTGTCCTTGTTGAAGCGGTCGTCGGTGACGGCGCTGAAGTCGCCCTTGATGAAGTCGTCCTCGCTGACCCAGGTCGTGGTGCCCCAGGGGTTGTAGACCTGGAGCATGTCACCCTCCTGGCCGACGATCATCACGCCGTGGCCGACCCAGTCTCCGTCGTCCTCGCCCTCGATGTTGATGGGGACGGGCTTGCCGTCGGCGACGGACTCCTCGATGTCGGGCAGGACGTCGCGGCGGTCGTTCTCGCTGTCCATGTCGTGGGACTCGTAGGCGTCGCCGGTGTGGGGGCTCAGTTCCTTGTTGGAGATGTCGACCTGGCCGTCGGAGTCCATGCCGGCGGGCTGACGGTCCCACCACCAGCCTTCGTTGGAGCCGTCGCCCTCTTCGTGGAGCCGCATCTGTTCGTCGGTGAGGCGCTCGCGGAAGTGGGCGTCGCTGTCGTCCTGGCCGTCGGGGCCGCCGGTCAGTTCCAGGGCGTAGACGGGGTCGACCATGGCGCGGGCGGTGACGGTGGACGACGGGACGCAGGTGTTGCCGTCCTGGGACCAGTTCTCCTGGCCGAAGGTCTGGGCCTCCTGGCCCGTCGAGGAGTTGGTGCTGACGGGCGCGAGGTGTTCGCGCAGCCATTCCTCGTCCTTGTTGTGGATCTTGCCGCCGAATTCCTCGACCTCGTCGACCGAGTAGCCGGAGGCGAGTGCCTTCATCAGGTACGCCTTTTCCTGCGGGGTGCCGGCGTCGGCGAGGAGGCGTTCCATGCGGGCGCGGTCGGCGGGTGAGAGGTTCTCCATGGCGCGGCCGGAGCGTTCGAGGTCGTTGGCGGTGAGGATCTCGTTGAGCTCGGGGTCGCCGCCGATGTTGGAGGTGTCGGCGAGGGCGATGCGGTCGACGGCGGACAGTTCGTCGGTGCCCATTTTCCCGGCGCGCGCCTCGGAGGCGTACTTGTTGAGGTCGCGGGCGCAGCGGCGGGCCGCGTCGTCGGCGTCGGAGGCGGCGCCGGCGACCTCGTCGATGCCGTGGCCGGCGAGGGTGCGGGCCGCCTTGCGGGTGGCCTCCTCGCCGTCGTCCTCGTGCCAGTCGTCGAAGAAGCCGTCCTTGTCGCCGAGCTGGGCTCGGGCGTTGCGCAGTTTGGTGCGGCCGCCGCTGTCCTTGGTCTGTGCCGTCTCGAGGAGGTCGGAGAAGAGGATGAGGGCGTTGCCGCCGCCGCGCAGGGCCTCGGCCATCTGGTCGGCGGCGCGGGCGGTGGCGTCGACGGCGTCCTGGGCGAGGACGCTGGTGTCGCCGACCCACACGTCGGGCAGGCCCTTGCGGCTGACGGTGTCGGCGCGGTCGTGGACCTTCATGGCGTCGTCGGCCTGGCCCTTGTAGCGCTTGCCGAGGGATTCGATGAGGGCGGGGTCGCCCTGGGGCGCGGCGACGCCGAGCGCGTCGTCGATGGCGTCGATGAGGTCGTTCTTGCTGTCGGCGGAGGCGATGCGGTCGCGCAGGCCGTCGAGGCGGTCGCGGCGGGCGGTGGTGGATTCGGTGGTCACGGTCGAGGCACTCCGCCCTGTCAGTAGTCGGTGAGGGCCGAGGGCCGCTCGGCGTAGGCGGGGCCGGTGGTGACGGGGGCCGTGTCCCGTACGGGGTTGGTGCCGTGGACCGGGTTGGTGCCGATGGGCGGGGCGCCGGGGGTGGGATTGGTGCCGACCTGGACCTTCTGGGCCTGGGTGCGGACGAGGCCGTCGGCGCCGCCGTAGGCGCCCTTGGCTCCGCGGACCTTGTCGGCGAGTTCGTGGAGGGCGTCCTCGATGGTCCGGGACTCGGCGGTCCAGGCGCTGGAGTAGGCGCTGAAGGCGGGACCCATGTCGTCGCCGCCCAGCGCGTCCTGGCTGTAGCAGGGGGTTCCGGCGAGGAGCTGCCGGATGGCTCCGGCGTCGTCGCCGGCGTGGTCGAGCTCCTTCGCCTGGCTCTTCATGCCGGCATGCCGGACCTGGTAGCCGTCGCCCGAGGCGGCCATGGTGTTCCCCCGTATTCGCCTGTACCCGTCAACTCGTCCGCCTGGCGCGGCAGATGGAATGATCATGATCTCCACAAAGCGGCACAGAGGGCAATCCCGGTGCCGCAAGCGCACACAGCTCCGTCACGTCCCGTCCACACCGCCGGTACGCGCGCGCACGCCCCGGCATAGGCTGCTGGACGCGAACCGGCCGCCGGCCGGTTCCCCAGGGGTGGGATCAGGAAGCGGAAGGTCAGGGGGCGGCGGTTCATGGGGCTCGGTGCGCGAGACAACACGAGAACGGTGTTCGGTCCGTTGCAGGCGGACGATCCGCGGGTCGTGGGCGGATACCGACTGGTGGCACGGCTCGGGGCCGGTGGCATGGGCCGGGTCTATCTGTCGCACACGCGGGGCGGCCGTCCGGTCGCCGTGAAGGTGGTGCGGCCGGAGCTGGCGGACGAGCCGGACTTCCGGCGGCGGTTCGGGCGGGAGATGGAGGCGGCGCGGCGGGTGCGCGGGGCGTACACGGCCGAGCTGATCGACGGTGACGCGGACGGTACGCCGCCGTGGCTGGCCACGCTGTACGTCCCCGGCCCCTCGCTCGCGGAGGCGGTGGCGCGGCGCGGGCCGTTGCCGGTGCCCGCGGTGCTGTGGCTGATGGCGGGGGTCGCGGAGGCGTTGCAGGCGGTGCACGCGGCGGGGATCGTGCACCGGGACCTGAAGCCGTCGAACGTGCTGCTCGCCTCCGACGGTCCTCGCGTCATCGACTTCGGCATCTCGCTGGCCGCCGATCTGACCTCGTACACGGTGACGGGCGCCGCGATCGGTACGCCGCAGTACATGGCGCCGGAGCAGGCGGCCGGGTCGGACGGGGTGACGGCGGCGACGGACGTGTTCTCGCTGGGGCAGACGGTGGCGTTCGCGGCGCTGGGCGAGCCCTTGTACGGGAGCGGTCCCGCGGCGAGCGTGCTGTACCGGATCGTGCACGACGCCCCTGATCTGGAGCGGCTTCCGGAGGAGGTGCGGCCGATCCTGGCGCGGTGCCTGGCGGCGGATCCGGCGGAGCGCGCGGATCTGGCGGAGGTCGTGGCGTGGTGCCGGGAGCGGCTGGGGTCGGAGCCGGAGCCGGTGGCGTGGACGGAGGTCACGGGGCCCGAGCCGACGGTGCCGGGGCCTGCGCCGGTGCCGGTGCCGGTGCCGGTGCCGGGTGCGGTGGACCCGGCGCAGACGTGGCCGTTGACGGCGCAGGCGCCGCTGGTGGTGCCGGATCCGGCGACCTTGCCGGCGCGGCAGGAGCCGAAGCGGCGTACGGCGCTCGTGGCGTCGGCGCTGGTGACAGCCGGGGTGCTGGTGGTGTCGGTGCTGGCGTGGCAGGTGATGGACGGGACGCGGGACGACGGGGCGCGGTCCGGGACGGGTACGGGAGCGGGAGCGGGCCCGAGCGCGTCGGCGTCCAAGTCCCCCTCCCCCACGACACCGGGTTCGGGTTCGGGTTCGGCCGACAGGACGGGCTCTCCGCTGACGAAGGACGAGGCGCCGCGTACGTCGTTCGCCCAGGGGGAGGCTTACCCCCAGGTGTGGCTGGACGCGAAGAACTCGGTGAACATCCACAAGGAGCCGGCGCAGCTGAAGACGGCGAAGGGCGACATCCGGTTCAGCTGCACCGACAACACGGGCTGCGAGCTGAAGAGCGACACGAGCGTGTTCGTCCAGAGTTTCGCCAAGCCGGGCGCGGCGACGCGGGACATGTGCGACGTGATGCTGGCGCGCAGCAAGACCCATGTCCTCCCGCTGGCGGCGTCGGCCAACGGCACGGAGATCTGTGTGAAGCATCGCTCGGGGGATGTCGGGGTGCTGGTGTTGCAGACGAAGTCGACGGCGATGCCGGACATCGCGTTCGTGACGGCGGATCTGACGGTCTGGCGCAAGAAGGCGTAGCAGGACGTACCTGGCGGCCCTGCCGGCACGTGTCGTCAGCGGGAGGGGCCGCAGACGAAAAGGACGTGCCGGTGAAACGGGGGGCTGTTACGGTCGCGGTATGAGTCAGCGCAGCGAGTTCTTCGTGACGACGACGCCGGAGAGTGTCCCGGTGTGCTGACTGGTGTGTGATCGATGGTCTGAGCCCGGGGCGAGTGCCCGGGCTCTTTTTTGTTGCGCTGTCGCCGACGCTCCGGGTGCTCGTTCCTCAACCGAGTGAAGTGAGGGGAACGTCGTGGAGCAGCGGAAGAGCAGGCGTGAGCTGGGGTTGTTCGGGACCGATCCGTTGATCGGGGCCGGTCTGCCGTACTGGCTGCCCGACGGGGCGGTCGTGCGGCACGCGCTCGAGGAGTACGTGCGGGAGGCCGAGCGGCGGGCGGGGTACCGCCACGTGTATTCGCCGGTGCTCGGCAAACGGGAGCTGTACGAGATCTCGGGGCACTGGGATCACTACAGCGAGGACATGTTTCCGCCCATGGAGGTGGGCGGGGAGGAGTTCGTGATGCGGCCGAGCCTGTGTCCGCATCACGCGGTGATGTACCGGAGCCGGGCGCACAGCTATCGGGAACTGCCGTTGCGGATGGCCGAGTTGGGCGCCATGTACCGGTCCGAGCTGTCCGGTGTGCTGGGCGGGCTGAACCGGGTGCGGGCCATTCATCTCAACGACGCGCACATCTTCTGCACCCTGGAGCAGGTGGAGGACGAGGCTCGGGGCGCGCTGGAGATGATCAGGGAGGCTTACGCCGCGCTCGGGATCAGCGCGGTGCGGTACCGGCTGTCGCTTCCGGGTGCCGGGGGCAAGTACGTGGCCGCTCCCGAGAAGTGGGAGCGGGCCACCGCGTTGCTGAAGAGCGTGCTGGAGCGGTCGGGGGTGGCGTACGAGGCCGAGGAGGGCGAGGCCGCGTTCTACGGGCCGAAGATCGACGTGCAGGTGGAGGACCGGGCGGGGCGGGAGTCGACCCTGTCCACCGTGCAGGTCGACTTCCACCAGCCCGAGCGGTTCGACCTGCGGTACGTGGGCCCGGACGGGGCCCGGCACCGGCCCGTCATGGTCCACCGCAGCATCATCGGCAGCGTGGAGCGCGCGGTCGCGCACCTCGTCGATGCGCACGGCGGTGCGTTCCCGGCGTGGATGGCGCCGAGCCAGATCGTCGTTCTGCCCGTCTCCGAGGGCGAGTTCGCCTACGCGGAGGCGTTCGCGGAACGGTGCCGTGCCGAGCGCGGGCTCCGGGTGGAGGTCGCCGGGCCCGAGCTCGGGAGCCTGGGCGCCCGGATCCGGAACGCCCGGCTCGTCCCGTACCAGGCGGTGGTCGGCGCGAAGGAGGCCGATGCCGGGCAGGTCGCGCTGCGGCTGCGCGACGGGCGGCGGCTCGATCCGCTGCCCGCCGCCGAGGCCCTCGACCGCATCGGCTCCCTCGTCGCCGGCCACAGCACCGACCTCTGGCCCTCAGCCTGACTTCGGCGCGGGCGGCAGCAGCTCCAGGGGGTCGATCAGGGGCGGGTAGTGCCGCGCGCAGTCCGGGCACGCGTACACGTTGAATCCGGGCCCCGTCGGCGCGAACACCTCGTGGACGAGTACGGGGTCGGACGTGAGTTGCTCGCAGCGGGCGCACATCCGTACCGGGCGGCGGGGCTCGCTCATCGGGTGCCCCCGTGGATCAGCTCCAGGCGCGGGCCCACGTCGATCCCGATCGTGGCCAGATACAGCGCGCGCCGCCGTTCTCGTTGACGGCGGCGCTCGGTCGGCGTCAGGACGTACGGGCGGACCAGCGGGTGCGCGGCGCCGTCGAGCCGTTCGGTGTGGCGGTACGGGGGCGGTGGTGTCGGCGGGGCGGTGACGGTGGTTGCGCGGTGCCGTCCGGCGGGCGCGGGCAGGCAGATACGGAGGACCCATGCGAGGGCCCTGAGGGTAAGGTCGAACACGCTGACGCTCCTTGGGTGGGCGTTGGCCATGCCCCGGGACGGTTGCCGCCGTCGCCGGGGTCTCTCGTGTTCCACCGTAGACCAAAGAAGAGTTCTGTATAGCGCATATGGGCGACCTGGCGATAATCGCAGGTCACCGTAGTCGTACGGTGTTCGAATGGCAGAAGAGTCTGGACGTAACCGCCCGCCGATCGACCCGACCAAGATCGCCTACGTCTACATGCAACTGGCCGACTACATCGCCGGCCAGATCGCCGACGGAACGCTGAGCCCCGGCGCACGACTCCCCGGCGAGCGAGACCTGGCCGCGGAGTACGGGGTGGCCCACCTGACCATCCGGCGGGCCACCAAAGAACTCCGCGAGCGCGGTCTCGTCATCACCCTCCCGGGCAAGGGCACCTACATCGCGTACCCCGAGACCGACGGCGACTCAGCTCAGGACAGCTGAAGCCCAGGTCATATTGATCGCCCGCTCGAAATTGACGTACCCGGCGCGACGGAACGCGGCGGCCATCGGCACGTTGCCGAGATCGGTCGCGGCACGGATGCGCGGGACGTCCTGCTCTGCGAGGACGCGCGTGCCCTCGGCGAGCAGGTCGTCGATGTAGCCCCGGCCGCGATGGGCGGGCAGGACGGCGATGTAGGCGATGGTGGCGTTGTAGCCGTTGTGGGCCGGAATGACGAAGCCGACGGGTTCGCCGTCCGGGAGTTCGGCGATCCGCCACCAGTCACGGGGGCTGGAGTAGTGGGCGAACTCCTCCTCGTAGTGCGCGGTGGCCGCCTCGCGCGGTGACATCCGGGTGAGGTCGTCGCGGCCGTGCGCGTCGAGGGTGCCGTCGAGGACGGCGGTCATCAGGTCGATGAGTTCGGCGGGGTCGTCGGGGTTCTTGAGCGGGCGGAACGTGAGGCGGTCGCCGGGCGGGGCGATCTCCGTGCCCGGCTTCCATTCGAGGCGGAGCCGTTCGACGAAGAGCTGGGCTCCCGTGCGTTCGGCGACCGTCATGCGGTCCTCGACGGCTCGGCGGGCGGCCGGGTCCTCGCGCCAGTCCGGCGGGATGAAGCGGCCGTACTCGGGGTGCGTGGAGCCGCGGGTGAGCGTCGCGGCGGTGGCGGTGCGCAGGAGGCGTTCGCCGATGTCGAGACGTTCGGCCTCGGGGAGACTGTCGTCGAGGTCGAGGATGTCGAGCAGTTGCGGCGCGTCGCCGTCCGGGCGGCTCCACCAGGCGAGGCGGGCCAGAAGACGGTCACCGCGCAGGGCGACCCACATCCACTCGGGCCGGCGGCGGCCCTCGGTGAGGTCGTCGGCCAGCTCGTGGTTGATGACGTAGGGGAAGCGGGTGAAGAGGTCGAGCTCGTCGGCGCCGGTGATCGGGCGCAGGGTCAGGGCAGGGTCGTGCTGAAACTCGGTCAAGGCACACTCCGTGAAAGGCGCCTGTCAATACCGGGGTTCCAGCTGGTGTGCCGTCTGACTCAGACGTGCTGGGCGGCGCCCCGGAAGGACGTGAGCGCAATGATCGTGCGGGTCGAGACGTCCATCGCTTATCCCTCCTCGTGCTTCGCGTTCGGCCGTGCGGGCCGCGTCGTCGATCTTTCTACGTGACGGCGCGGCCCGGCCACAACCCCTTTTCCGGGGGCGGTGGTTCGGTTCGGCGTTTCAGTCGGACAGGCCGCGCAGGAAGTCGCGGATGAGGCCCGCGCTCTGCTTCAGGCGGGTGGTGAGCGGGAAGTGGCCGGCGTCGAGGAGGTGGACGCGGGCGTTCTTCAGGTCGCGGGTGAAGGCTCGGGCGCCGTCCGGGCCGAAGATGTCGTCGCCCCGGCCCCACGCGGCGAGCAGCGGCGGCTGGTGCACGCGCAGGTACTCCTGCCACTGCGGGTACTGGCCCGGGTTGGTGCCGTAGTCGAGGAACAGGTCGAGCTGGATCTCCTGGTTGCCGGGGCGGTCGAGGAGGGCCTGGTCGTGCACTTCGAGGGCCGGGTCGACGAGCGTGGGGTCGGGGACGCCGTGGGTGTACTGCCAGTGGGTGGCGTCGCGGGTGAGCAGGGCGCGCAGCGCGTCCCGGCGGTCGGCGTTCGCGGGCTCGGCCCAGTAGGCGCGGATGTCCTTCCAGAAGGGCGTGAACCCGTCCTCGTACGCGTTGCCGTTCTGGGTGACGAAGCCGGTGACGCGCTCGGGGTGGCGCAGGGCGAGGCGGAAGCCGACGGGGGCGCCGTAGTCGTGGACGTAGAGGGCGTAGCGCTGGACGCCGAGCTGTTCGAGGAGGGCGTCGACGATGTCGGTGAGGTGGTCGAAGGTGTACGGCCAGGACGCGGGGTCCGGGGCCGAACTCAGGCCGAATCCCGGGTAGTCGGGGGCGATCAGGTGGAACTCGTCGGCCAGCTCGGCCATGAGCGGCCGGTAGCCGACGGACGAGGTCGGGAAACCGTGCAGGAGCACCAGGGTGGGGGCGGCGGGGTCACCGGCCTCCCGGTAGAAGACGTCGAGGCCGTCGATGCGGGCGGTGCGGTTGCGGATCTCCATGATCAGACTCCAACCATCTAAATCGGTTTTGCCGGTTGAACCGCGGCAGGGTGACAGTAGCCCGCACTCCGCCAACCGGTCAACGGGCTTTTAACGGTTGAGCTTGGTTAGGATGGGGTCATGCAGAGACCGCTCACGGGTGAACCGCTGGCATTGGACCTGGTCAACACCGCATGGGTCGACCAGGGGCAGCCCTTCGACCTCTTCGAGGAACCGGGCGCTCTGGACGGCTGGCTCGCCGAACACGGGCTGACGCCGCGCACGTCGCAGGCTCTGGAGCCGTTGCTCCTTGCCCGCACGGCACTGCGGGCTGCCCTCGCCGGGGACTCCGGCCCGCTGAACGACGTCCTCCGGCACGGGGCGCGGCGGCCCCTCCTGGACGAGGACGGCCGGCCCGCCGAACGGCTCGTACTGGACTCCCCCGAGTGGGAGCCGGCCTGGCGCGCGGCCGCCGACTACGTCCGGCTGCTCGGCGAACGCCCCGAGCGCGTCCGCAAGTGCGCCAACGAGGTCTGCGTGCTCTGGTTCCACGACGTCAGCAAGAACGGGCGGCGGCGCTGGTGCTCCATGGAAGGGTGCGGGAACCGCGCGAAGACGACGCGGTACCAGGCACGGCACCGCGTCGGGGAATGAGTCGTCCCGGTCGGCCCGGGGCTCACCCGCTCTTCGGGAACGAGACCTCCACGCGGCGGTTCTTCTTGCGGCCCTCTTCCGTGCCGTTGTCCGCGATCGGGTAGTCCTCGCTGTAGCCCCGCACCTGGAACGTGAGGTCGCCGCCGTTCGCGCCGAGCGCCGTCTGGAGCGCGTCGTGGACCGCCTCCGCGCGCTGCTTGGACAGCTTGAGGCCGTGGGCGTACGAGCCCAGGTTGTCCGTGAAGCCGAAGACTCTGACCGTGCCGGCCTTCTGGGTGTTGATCTCGTCCGCGATCGCCTGGATACGGGACTTCGCGTGCGGGTTCAGCTTCGCGCTGTCCTTCGGGAACAGGACCTCCGCCTGGAGCGCGAACGTCACGTCCTCGTTGGTGTCCGTCCGCCGCTCGTCGCCGGACAGGTCCTCCACGACGGACTTGATGTCCAGCACCTTGGCGGGGGCCAGGGTGGCACCGTCCGCCAGCTTCAGGCCGGGGCTGTTGGCGTCCACCTGCGGGGGTGGGCTCGTGCTCGTGCTGCCCGGCGGGGCGGAGGCGCCGCCCGGCTCGTCGTCGGCGTGGGCCGTGCCCGTGGCGGTGCCGGTGGCCAGGAGGGCGGTGGCGGCGGTCAGCGCGGCCGCGGCGGCCAGGCGCCGGTGCGGTCCGATCCGGCTCGGGCTCATCATTCGCCCTCGCTGATCTCGATCGCGGCGGGGGGCATGGCGCCGACCTGGAAGGTGACCGAGTTCGTGCCCTCGGGGGGTGCGGGGAATTGGGCGTACCAGTCGGCCGACTTGCCCGAGAGAATCTGACCGTTGAACTTCGTGCACAGGCAGCGACCCTGAGTGTCGCGGAGGATCAGGTACTTCTTCTTGCCTGCCTGATCGACGAGGGTCGCCCCCGCCAACGATCCGCCGTTCTTCCGCAGCTCCGGTTCGTCGCTCTTCCAGTCGAGGCCCAACCAGGCACTGGCGCCGTCGTTGCGCACCGTCCCGGACACAGTGACGTATCCGCCCGCGTCGCGGGTCGCCGAGTTGATGCTGACGGTGATGTCCCCGTCCTTCGACTCAGCCAGTGGCTTGTCCGGCGACGCCGCCGGGGATTCTGGCTTGTCGCCGTCCTGGGTGGACTGCGGCGCGGAGGACGCCGGATTCTGTGCATCGGGCTTGTCGCCATCGCCACCGCATCCGACCGAGCCGAGCGCGAGCCCCGTCGTCAGTGCCAGCGCGGCCAGGGCCCGGCGGGTCGTCGTAGTGCGCCGAAGGTTCATCGCTGCGGCTTCCCTCTCTGTTCGTTCGGGTGTCAGTCGGCCAGGTGGACGGAGAACAGGTCCGACGCGTCGGGCAGATCTGCCGGATCAAAGTCATCAGGGTCGATCTCGATGTCCTTGCCGTCGCAGACCAGTTCCACCGGCTTCTTCGGGTCGGCGTCCGGCGGAATGTCGCAGCGAGGCTCGATCACGGCCGTCGCATGCGCCTTCGCCTTCTGGCTCTCCGTGCCGGGGATGATCGTGTCGCCGACCGTGTAGCGCGTCTCGATCTCGACCGAGTAGCCCGGGTAGCCGTTGACCTCCGTGAGGTCCGGGCCGCCGATCACGTCAGCATCGTTCGCCGCCGCCAGAGAGCTCGCGGCCGCCTGTGCGCCCGTACCGTCGAGCCTGTCGCCTGTGAGCCAGTCCAGCCAGTCGTCGGCTTCGTCGCCGAGGGCCAGTTCCAGCTTGTCCATCAGTTCGTCCCGCGCGGACTGGGTCGCTGCCAACGCGGCAGCATCGGCTGCAGACTGAGCTCCATTCCGAGCCGACGCAGCCTGCGCGAACGCGAAGAAGGCGAAGGCTGCAAAGAGCAAGATCCCGGTCAGCCAGATGTAGATGGGGAGCGTCGAGCCCCTGTCACCTCGGCAGGCTCGAAGCGTCAGCCGCCGATGACGTCGTTGATCGCGTTGCCGACCGCGCCGGAGATGAGTCCGTCCAGCCCCAGTTGGTCGATGGCGACGAAGATCCCGGCGATCAGAATCATCAGGCCCGCGTACTCCACGAACCCGGCGCCGGAATCCTTCCGTGCTCCCCGGACCCGCTCCCCCAAAGAGTTCGTCCACGTCACCCACGCCCCGAGCACTCGGTCCTTGATCACGGGATCCCCCTTCCGCGCCGTACTCCCCGGCATCCAGAACAACACACGCAACGTACGTGAAAGGCGACCGTGTGCACACGGTTTCGGCAATTACAGGGCAGGCCTTGGCCGGAAGTTGTCGTCCTGTTGCCCTGGGCGTCATCGGTGATCAGCGCCCGAGGATCGAGCCGAAGCTGGAGCCCGAGCCGAGGAACATGCCCGTCGCGATCAGGATCATCGTCGCGGGGAGCATGAAGACGAGGGTGACCATCGTGGCCTTCGGGATCGTCTTCGCGGCGCGGCGCCGGGAGTTCTGGGCGTCGGTGCGGCGCATGTCCGTGGCCAGTTGGATGAGGGTGTCGGCGATCGGGGAACCCAGCTCCTCGCCCTGCTGGAGCGCGGAGACGAACTGGGCGACCTGTTCGGAGGAGTTGCGGCGGCGGAGTTCGTCGAAGGCCTGGCGGCGCGGGACGCCCATGTCCATCTGGCGGAGAGTGATGCGGAGTTCGTCCGCCCAGGGACCCTCGTACTTCTCGGCCACGCGGTCCAGGGCCTGGCGGAAACCGAGACCCGCCGAGACGACGACGGCGAGGACGTCGAGGAAGTCGGGGAGGGTGCGGTCGATGACTTCCTTGCGCTCCCGGGTCGCCTGCCAGATGAGGGCGTCGGCGGCGAGGGCGCCGAAGGCGAGGGTGAGGAGGGCGAGGAGCAGGTTGCCGTTCTTCAGGAAGACCAGGGCCATCAGGACGCCGAAGGCGCCGTAGACGGCGCGGCGGGCGGCGTAGCGGTCGATGGTGAGGCCGCCGGGGTTGCCGGCCATGTCGATGCGGCGGCGCTTGGCGTCGACGCGGCGCGGGCCCATCAGGCGGAGGACCAGGGGGGCGAAGCGCATGCCGAGGCGGTCGACGGCGGAACCCGCCGCCGAGACGCGGGTGGCGCCGACTTCGAGGGCGAGGGCGAGGTCGCTGGGGACCTTGGCCTCGGCCCGGTACATGCGGATGCCGGTGAGGATGCCGAGGACGGCGAGGCCCGCGACGAGGGCGATCAGCAGGCCCATGACGGGGGAGGACAGTGCGGGCACGTCAGACCTCGATCTTTCCGAGGCGGCGGATGACGAAGAAGCCGACGGCGTAGAGGCCGAGGGAGAGCAGGATCAGGGTCTGGCCGATTCCGGAGCCGGTCACCCGGGCGAGGGCGCCCTCGTTCGAGGAGTTGATCAGGAGGAGGGAGCCGAGGCCGAGGAGCGGGACCGTGAACGCGGTGGCGTTGACCTCGGAGAGCATCGTGCGGATCTCGCGCCGGGTCTCCTTGCGGTCTTCCAGGGTCTGCGTGAGGTTGCGGAGGGAGGAGACGACCGAGCCGCCCGCCTTGTTGGACAGGACGAGCGTGGTGACGAGGACGATCAGCTCGCGGGAGGGGAGGCGGGCGGCGAGCTCGTCGAGGGTGTCCTCGACGGAACGGCCGAGCGCCAACTGGTCCGATACGCGCGAGAGTTCCTCACCGGCCGGGGCCTCGAGCTCCTCGGCCGCCATCGCGAGAGCCGTGCGCAGGGCGAGTCCGGCGGCGGTGGCGTTGGCGAGGAGGCGGGCGACGTCGGGGAGCTGGTTGATGAACGCCTCGATGCGCTTCTGCCGCTGCCAGTTGAGGAAGATGACCGCCGCCCAGATCGCGACCGCTCCGGCGATCGGGCCGAAGAACGGGGCGAGGGTGGTCGCCGCGAGGATCCACAGGGCGGCGACGACCGCGGTGACGTAGACGAGGAACTCGCCCGGGGTCAGGTCGAGGCCGGTCGTGGACAGCCGCAGGTGGACGGCGCGGCCCAGGCGGGTGCGGCGCAGCCGGCGGTCGATCCCGGTGAAGCGGCGGGTGCGGGCGCCGGAAGGGAGGGCGGAGGCGCCGGACGCGTAGGTGTCCAGGCGGTCCTCCAGGGCGCGGCGCTGGGCGCGTCCGGAGGCGTAGACGTGGGCGCCCGCGACGGCGACCACGCAGGCGAGGACGGTCGCGCCGAGGGCGATGAGGGCCGGGTTCGTCACTGGTCACCTTCTTCCTTGGCTTCTTCGGCACGGGCGGATGCGGGGGCGGATACGAGGGTGGGTCCGAGGGCGGCGGGCGCGGTCATCCGGTGGCCTCCCGGGTGTTGCGTACGTCGGCGACCTCGACGACCCCGAAGCCGGGCGGGACGGACTCCCCCGCCACGTACAGGCGGTCGGCGACCCGGCGCGGCAGGGGCAGATGCTCGTAGAAGCCGTGGACGCGACGGTCCTGGCCGGTGGCATCGGGGCCGAGGCCGGTCGGGACGAAGGGCTGGGCGGCGAAGCGGGTGACCGTGTTGATCGTGAACTGTTCACGGCCGTGCGAGACGAGCAGGGCGATCTCGGTGATGCGGCGGGAGCCGTCGGCGTGCCGGGTCAGCTGGACGATGACGTCGACGGCCGAGTTGATCTGGTCGCGCAGGGCCTCGAAGGGGACGTCGACCTCCGACATCGAGCCGAGGGTCTGGAGGCGGGTGAGGGCGTCCTCGGCGGTGTTGGCGTGGACGGTGGCGAGGGAGCCGTCGTGGCCCGTCGACATCGCCTGGAGCATGTCGAGCGTCTCGCCGCCGCGGACCTCGCCGACGATGATGCGGTCGGGGCGCATGCGCAGGCTGTTGCGGACGAGGTCGCGGATGGTGACCTGGCCCTTGCCCTCGACGTTCGGCGGCCGGGACTCCAGGCGGATCACGTGGTCCTGCTGGAGCTGGAGCTCGGCCGAGTCCTCGATGGTGATGATGCGCTCGTGGGGCGGGATCAGCGCGGAGAGCGCGTTGAGCAGCGTCGTCTTTCCGGAGCCGGTGCCGCCGCTGACGATGATGTTGAAGCGGGCGCGGACGCAGGCCGCGAGCAGCATCAGCATGTGCTCGTCGAGGGAGCCCAGTTCGATGAGTTCGGTGAGGCTGTAGGCGCGCGGGAAGCGGCGGATCGTGAGGGTGGCGCCGGTCAGGGCGAGCGGCGGGATGATCACGTTGACGCGCTCGCCGGTGGGGAGGCGGGCGTCGACCATCGGGTTCGACTCGTCGACGCGGCGGTTCACGGTCGACACGATGCGCTCGATCGTCTGCATGAGCTGCTCGGCGGAGGCGAAGCGCAGGGGGAGCTGTTCGACGCGGCCGGCTCGCTCCACGAAGATCGAGTCGGGGCCGTTGACCATGATCTCGGTGACGGAGGCGTCCGCGAGGAGGGGTTCGAGGATGCCGAGGCCGAGTGCCTCGTCGACGACGCGGCGGATCAGCTGCGTGCGCTCCGTGGAGCTGAGGACGGGGCCCTCGCGGCTGATGATGTGGCCCAGGACGCGCTCCAGGCGCAGGCGGCGGTCCGCGGCCTGGAGGGACGACATCTCGGCGAGGTCGATCTCTTCGAGGAGCTTGGCGCGGTAGACGGCGACCAGGCTGTCGTCGCGGGACGGGTCCGTGCCGGGGGCGGTGCCCTGGGGCTGGGTGGCCGCCACTCGGGAACGCAGGCTCATGGTTCGCTCCTGTCGGTCCTGTCGGTCCTGTCGGTCCTGTCGTTGGGCATGGTCGCGGTGCGGTGCAGGTCCCAGCCGTCGAAGAGGGGGATGATCGCGGGGACGTGGACGGTGACGGTGGCCTGGACGGCGTCTCCGGGGGCGATGGCCGCGCGGGGGTGCAGCCAGGTGCTGGTGCTGCCTGTCGCGGCGGCCTGGCCGGTGCCGGGTTCGAGGGATTCGGCGCGGGCGGCTGCGCGGGCCGCGGAGCCGGCCTGGTTGGCGCCGTAGCCGACGAGGCCCAACTGGATCGCGGCCATGCCGATGATCAGGAGGAAGGGGAGGAAGCCCGCGAACTCCAGCATGGACACTCCGTTGTCGGCGCGGAGTCGCCTTTTCGCCGTTGGGGGTTGCTGGTTCGTGGGCGGCTCACGGTGCGTCGTGGCTGGTCGCGCAGTTCCCCGCGCCCCTTCAGGGCGCTTCACTGGCCCTGAGCCTTCTCGGTTGCCGCGCCCGCCTCGCCCGTCACCTTCCAGCCGGGGTTGATGCCGGGGAAGAAGAGGGGGACGTCGACCTGGACCGTGGCGTGGACGACGGTGCCGTCGTCGGTGCAGGCGATCTGCGCGCCGTTCCAGGCGGACGGGAGGTGCTCGCGGCCCGCGGCGGCGCAGGCGCCCTGGCCGTCGCCGGCGGTGGCGTACGCGGCGGTCGCCGCTCGGGCGGCCTCGTCGGCGGCGTTTCCGGCGAGGGAGTACGTGTAGCCGTACAGGACGCACTGCCAGAGCAGGCCCATCACGACCAGGACCAGCGGGAACATCGCCGCGAACTCGAGGGTGACCGCGCCCTTGTCGGCACGGCGGCGGCCGCGGCGGCCCGCCGCCTCGGGGGCCGGGTTCGCGACGAGGTCGAGCTCGGCGGCGAGGGTCCAGATGGCCTGCTTGACCGTGGAACGGTTGTCGAGGTCCTGCATGCGGCCCGCGTCGACGGCGGCCTGGAGTTCCTTGTAGGCGGCGGGGATCGTGGTGCGGGCCGTGCGGGTGCCCGTGACGCGCTCGACGAGCGTCGCCTGGATCTCGGCGGAGCGGGCGTTGCGGTTGACGACCGTGACCGTCTCCTCCGCCTTGCGGATCTGGAGGCGGTCCCAGAGGCGCACCATGCGCTTGGCGGCGCGGACCGCGACGACGTCCGGGGTGACCAGGAGGGCGGCCTGGTCGGCGAGTTCGATCGCGGCGGCGTTCGCGGCGCCGAGCTGCGTGCCGCAGTCGACGACCACGACCTCGTAACGGGCGCGCAGCGCGTGGACGACCTGGCGGGCGACCCGGTCGGTGACCTCCTCGCCGCGTTCGCCGTCGGCGGGGGCGAGGAGGAGGTCGATGCCGGTCTCGTGGGTGAAGACGGCGTCGGCGAGGACGCGCGGGGTGATGTCGTGGATCGCGGCGAGGTCGGCGACCGAGCGGCGGAACTGGACGTCCAGGTACGAGGCGATGTCGCCGGACTGGAGGTCGAGGTCGAGCAGCGCGACGCTGCGGCCGGAGGCGCGGGCGGCCAGGGCCAGTTGGACGGCGACGAGGCTGGTGCCGACGCCGCCCTTGGCGCCGGTGACGGTGACGACGCGGCCGGCGCCGGTGGCGGGCAGCAGTTCGTGACCGGTGCCGGTGCCTCCGGCGAGGTGGCGGCGCATGCCGGAGGACCAGGAGGCGGCGGCCTGGACGCGCTCGGCGAGGGCGTCGTAGCCGAGCGGGAACGCGACGATGCCGCGCGCTCCGCAGTCCATCGCGGCGGTCAGCAGGGCGGGGCTGGTGTCGGCCGTGACCAGGACGACGCCGACCGCGGGGAAACGCAGGACGAGGTCGCGGATCAGGTCCAGCGCCGGGACGGGGCCGATCCGTTCGTGTACGAGGACGACCTCGGGGAGCTCGTCGATCGACTCGGCGGCCAGGCGGGCCAGGGTGTCGAGCAGGGCGGTGGAATCGGGGACGGGTGGGGCGGGCTCGGTGTCGGGCAGCTGGGAGAGCAGCGTGATGAGCGCGCGGCCCGCCTCCGGCTCCCCCACGGCAACAAGAATCCGGGTACTCATCCCCGACCCCCTTCCTCAACGCGCCCCGCGAGGGGCGCGAGGCTGTACGCCCCGGCCGGCAACTCCGTCGCGGGGCTGTATCCGATCAGCGACTCCGTCGCGGGGCCGTGTCCGATCAGCGACTCCGTCGCGGAGTGCGCCTTCAGGGGCGCGGAGCTGTGTCCCCTCAGCGAATCCGTCGCGGGGCGCGACCAGCGGCCCTGGGGGCGCACGGAGTGCGCCTTCAGGGGCGCGGGGAACTGCGCGACCAGCCACGACGGCGCGGCACCCGGCAATGGCGCTGGACCCCTACGGCGGCGGCGCTTGAGCCGAGCCCCGATGAATCGCGCACCCGGCACCTGGGTGCCGCCTTGCCCACCCTCCCCCAAGCTCTCGGCTTCGCTCGAGCAGGGGGGACCCCCATCGCCCCAGGCGGCAGACTGCCCAAGGCGGGGTCGACCCGAACACGTACCCGGGGCGGCGGTGCCGCCAGAGCCTGGGCGCCCCGCACCAACCCCCCGCGCCATCACTTGTCCTCGTCGAGGGTGTAGGACCGGTCGCCGGGGGCGATGGCGCCGTCGCCGCCGGGCGCGACCCGGGCGAGGCGGACATGCGTGGCGAACGACTCCGCGTAGGCGACCCGCTGCGCATCCCCCGCCCCCAGCGCAAAGGTGATCGGCACGGCCTCCCCCTGCCGCCGCACAGAGTTCCGGTCCCCGCCGGAGGCCCCCGCCCCCTGCTGGTCGATGGGCGTCAGCTTGCCCACGTCGAGAACCTCGGCGTTCTCGACGATGACCTTCGACTGGTCCTTCTGCTTGTCGTTCTCGGCCTTGAAGGTGGCGTAGATGTTGACCTTCGAACCGGGGTCGATCTTCCCCGCGACGCCGGTCTCCGCGTCGATCATGATGGCGATCTCCTGCTGCCCCGGCTTCAGTTCGGGCCGGTCGACGACCATGTCGCTCTGCAGCAGGGACCCCTTCTTGAGCTGCGTGACGGCGATCTTGCCGCGGATGGTGCGCAGGTCGGTGACGGCCGTGCCGGACAGCCATCGCTCCGGCATCTCGACCTTCTCGAACTGGTCGGCGGTGAGCTCCTTGTACGGCGCCACGTCCGCCTTGAGCCGGTACGCCGTCTTCTCCGGCCCCACCTTGGAGTTCACGTCACGGATCACCGCGAGGACCCCGGCGAACGCGCCGAGGGCGCACAGGGCCGAGACGACCAGGAGGATGACGCCGCGACGCTGACGTGAATTCATGGACCGGACAACCTCGTTGAAGTCGAGTTGAAGGGGGACGGGCGGAATCGGAGGAACGCGGGGCGAGGGTCAATGCCCGGCGCGCGGCAGCGGGGCGCCCCCCCCCCCCGCCCCCGCCCGGGCGGGGACGGGGCCGCCCCCCCCCCCCGGCCGGTGGGGGGGGGGCGCGGGGGTCACCCCCCCC
>NZ_JBHYTK010000035.1:27643-30733 GCF_042749255.1 Streptomyces sp. NPDC059524
CGACGGACACACTGTTTTCTCTCGTGTTGAGGGGGGAGGGGGTTCATCGGAGTATCGGGGGGCGCGGTTCATGGCCGGGGGCGCGGCCCGCCCGCCCGCCCCGCACCGGCTCCGGCCGGCGCGAGCACGGGCCGCCCGGCCCCGCCGTACGGTTCGGGCGGCGCCTCGGCGGACAGCCGCGCGGAGCAGAACCCGCAGCGGTCCCCGATGAGTTCGAGCCCGCACCAGCGGCAGTCCTCGCGCTTCACGGAGGAGACCAGCTGGTAGAGCACGGAGATGTCGGGGATCGCGGCGGCGAACTCGACCATCTTTCCGGGACTGCCGGGCTTCCCGGTGGCCCACCAGCGGGGAGACTCGGCGGGCAGCCGCGTCTCGACGGCGCTCTGGACGCGCCACGCGGCGGCGAGCGTGCCGGTGACCCAGTCGGTGGGCTGCTGCCCGGCCGCGTAGTAGAGCCGCGTGCCGAAGGAGGGGCCGGTCGGGACGGTGTCGGGTCCGGTGACGCGCAGCACCTGCGGCTGCGGGGAGGCGACGACGGCGAACTGGGCGCTCGGCGACCAGGACTTGGTGTGGGCGCGCAGCGACACGGGGACGCGGTCCAGCTTGGCGACGGATCCGACGACGGCGCCCGCGTGGACGTAGTGCGCGAGGAGCCGTCCGGCGGAGGCGAGGACGCCCGGGCTGAAGTCGCAGATGGAGAGCTGGCGCAGTTGCAGGGCGAGGACGGCGAGGCCGAGCGGGGGGAGTTCGGGCCGCAGAATCGCCATGCGGTCGGTCTCGAGCACGGAACGGATCGAATGCAGCCGGTGGACGACCGCGTCCGGGGCGGATTCCGGACAGAGCACGATCACATAGCCGTGCGCCTCGATCAGGGCGTGCACGTCACCGATCGCGCGGTCGAGCGGATACGCGTCCCGGGCGGCGCCCACGGGCAGCACGGCGGCGGTCGGGGTGTGCCGGTCGGGCGAACCGAGCACGAGGTCGGGGTCGGTGACGGCTATTGCGGTCGGCACGCGAATCCCCCCGGTCGTCCTGGCCTCCTCCGGACACCGCGGTGCGCTGCGGTGTGCTTGTCCGAGCACCATATCCACGCGGGCGTCCGTCAACACCCCACTTCGCACTGTTCACACAGTGATCGGCCGGGGTTGGCGAGGAAGCGTCGTTCGAGCCCTTGACATCCCCATTGGTCTGGACCAGTTTGGATCCGCGGCGGCCACCCCCTCCACCTCCTCAACTCCCCGCGCTCCGGGCAGAGGGCCCGGCCGTCCGTGAACGCGACGGGCGACCGCCGCGTATCTCCGGGAACCGGGGGGCGCCGCCGCGCCCCCCGGGGGGGCGGTCGGCGGTCCGGGCGGTCTGGGTCGTGGTGGGGGCCGCTGGCCGCCGCTCGGCGGCCCCGCGGCCGCGGGCCCCCCCCCCCCCGCCCCCCCCCCCCCCCCGCCCCCCCGCCCCCCCCCCCCCCCAAGCCCCACGCCTTCACCGGGTCGCCTCCAGCGCCGCGACCTCCTTCTCCGCCCACTCGGCCCACTCCGCCTGCATCGCCATGAACCGCTTGCCCCACTCCAGGGTCAGGCGGCCGTAGACCGACAGGGGGTCGTCGCCCCAGTCCATCGACTCGTCGAAGGACCGGAGGGCGGCCAGGCGGGCCGTGGCGGACGTGGCGCGGGTGCGGAGGAAGCCGCGGGCCTCCTCCGGTTCGACCGCGCCGAGGAGGAAGACGCGGAGCAGGATGTCGTTGCGGCGGTAGCCCTCGGGGGCCGTCTCCAGGAGCCAGTGGCGCAGTTCGGCGCGGCCCTCGTCGGTGATCTCGTACGTCTTGCGGCCGCGCGGGCCCTCCGCCGCGATCCTGATCAGGCCGGCCGCGTCGAGCTTGGTGAGATCCGTGTAGATCTGGCTCTGGGTGGCGGGCCAGACGTTCTCGAGGCTCGTACGGAAGGTGCCGAGCAGGTCGTAGCCGCTCGCCGGGCCGTCCGCGAGCAGGCCGAGGAGTGCGTGTCGAAGGCTCATGCCAGGCAGCATAGCGCCGACATTCCAGTATTGACATGTCGCGAGTGGAGGTTCTAGCTTTGACATGTCAAGACTGGAATATCGGTGAGCGTCTCTGTTCGGGGGAACCTGTGGCCTATCTGCGTAGCTTTCTTCCTTTGATCGTCGTCAGCCTGCTGATCGGCACGGTCGACGTCCGGTGGGCGCTGCTCGTCGGGCTCGCGCTCGCCGTCGTGCTGGCCGGCGCGCAGCGGAGGGGCGGGCGGGGGTGGGACGCGCTCGTGATCGAGGTCAGCGCCGCCCTGTACTTCGCGGGGTGCACGGTCGCCGCGTTCGCCGCCCCGGACTCCACTCTCGTCGAGCACTACGCGTCGGCCGGGTCCTCGCTCTGGTTCGCGCTCGTCGCCTGGGGCTCGCTCGGGGTGGGGCGGCCGTTCACGCTCGGGATCGCCAGGACCCAGGTGCCGCGGGAGCTGTGGGGCAATCCCGTGTTCCACAAGGTCAACGTCGTGATCAGCGCCGTGTGGGCCGCCTCCTTCACGGTGAGCGGGATCGGCACGGCCTGGCTGCGGCACGCGCAGCCGCACGACAGCGTGGGGCGCACGGTCCTGACCGTGCTGTGCGTGGCCCTGCCGATCCTGTTCACGGTGCGCTATCCGGACATCGCCCGGGCCCGCGCCATGGCCCGGAGCAACTAGCGCGAGCGGTCAGAAGAACTCCGACCAGGGCTGGTCCCAGATCTGCTTCACGCACAGGACCACGAAGAGCAGGCCCGCGATCGCCAGCATGCCGTTGCTCAGCTTGCCGTTGCGCCAGTTCGAGGGCGTGCGCGAGGAGTTGAGGAGCCAGATCAGGGTCAGCGCCAGGAACGGCATGAACGCCGCGCCCAGGACCCCGTAGAGGATCACGAGGCGGAAGGGCTGGCCCTGGAAGAGCAGGACGATCGGGGGGAAGGTCAGCCACAGGAGGTAGGCGCGGAAGGGCCAGCCCTTCTCCCGGTCGCGGGGGGGGGGCGGCGGGGGCGCGGGGGCCGCGCCCCCGGGGAGCGCGCGGCGCGGCGCCCCCACCAAACACAACACCCACCCACGACCGCGCCACCACGGG
>NZ_JBHYTK010000035.1:30743-45547 GCF_042749255.1 Streptomyces sp. NPDC059524
CCCGGGTACGCGACGGCCGTGGGGGGGTACGTCCCCCCACTGGTGTCCGCCGCGTCCGGGCCCGCCCTTCTCCGGGTCGCCGCGCGGGACCTCGGGGCCCGGGGTCCGCGCGCCGCGGTACCGCTCGGCGAAGTCCGCGAACATCAGACTCACGCCGTGCCAGACGCCGATGAGCGAGGTGAAGGACGTGGCGAAGAAGCCGACCAGGAACAGCTTCGCGGTCGCCGTGCCGTACTCCGCCTCCAGGATCTTCGACAGGTCCACGAGGCCCTTGTCGCCCGACGAGATCGCGATGTTCGAGGAGTGCAGGAGCTCGGCGCCGACGAAGAGCATCGCCACGACGAAGATGCCGGTGGTGATGTAGGCGACGCGGTTGTCGAGCCGCATCACCTTCATCCAGCTGGTGTCCGACCAGCCCTTCGCGTTGACCCAGTACCCGTACGCGGCCAGGGTGATGGTGCCGCCGACGCCGCCGATCAGGCCGAGCGTGTTGAGGATCGAGTCCTTCTCGTCGGGCACGACCGGGAGCAGGCCCGCGAACGCGTCGGCCAGGTTCGGGGTGACCCGGATCGCCAGGTACACCGTCACCACGAACATGACGCCGACCAGAACGGTCATGACCTTCTCGAAGACCGCGTACTTGTTGAACCAGACGAAGGCCAGCCCGACGAGGCCGCACAGGATCGCCCACGGCTTGATCGACCAGTCGCCCGGGAACACGTCGGGGAACAGCGCCTGGAGCGGCAGCGCGCTGGACGACATCGCGGCGGCCCCGTAGACGAAGCCCCACACGATCACGTAGACCGCGAAGAACCACGTCGTCCAGCGGCCGAGGCTCGCCCAGCCGTCGAACAGGGTGCGGCCGGTGGCCAGATGCCAGCGGCCGCACGCCTCCGCGAGACTGATCTTGACGACGCAGCCGATGACCGCGGCCCACAGCAGGGTGTAGCCGAAGTTGCTGCCGGCGATCAGCGTCGCGACGAGGTCACCGGCCCCGACGCCGGTCGCGGCGACGACGATGCCGGGGCCGATGTGGCGCCAACTGGACTTGCGGGGCCCGTCGAGGCCGTGGGCCGTGGAGTCGGTTCCTGGGGTTCCTGGAGTTCCTGGTGTTCCCGTGGTGTCCGCCATGAACATCAAGGGTGCGTAAAGATCCGTGGCGGACAAGGGGTTGGGCAGGAATCGGCCCGAACGTGGTGGGTCCGCTCAGTCCTCGAAGTACGCGTCCAGCGCCTTGTCGAGGGCCTCGGTCCACTCCTGGAGGCGGGCCTTGTCGGGGGCCTCGACGTCGTTCGGGTACCAGCGGCTGTTGGGCGTGTGGACCGTCACGAGCAGGCGCTTGCGGGCCGTGCCGACCTCGACCGCGCTGATCTCGTCCCAGGTGAAGTCCGCCTCCTGGTCGTCGAGCGTGAAGCGGACGCCGGTCGCGTCGACGGTGATGGAGCCGCGGCGGTCCTTCGCCTCCAGCACCGGACCGTCGCCCTCGGTCACCGCGGCCTCGTCCTCAGCCTCGGCTTCCGATTCGGGATCGGCGTCCGCCTCGGCCTCCGGCTTCTCGGCCTCGGGCGCCTCGGTCTCCGGCGCCGCGTCCTCGGGCACCGCGTCCTGCGTCACCTCCTCCGACGGCTCGTCGGATCCCGTGACCGCGTCCTCGACTGCCGTCTCCGGGACGGGAGACGTCAGGCCGGGGACGTACGCCGGGTCGAAACCGGCACCGGTGACGGGCGTGACCTTCTGGCTCTCCATACGCTGCTCCACGGGCCGAAGTATGGCGGACGAGGCTGTGCGGCGCTCCCTCCGGGCCCACCTCGTTATTTGACGTGCCCATTACCGTGCTCTGTTACCTTCGTCGATTCAGGCAGTGCGAGACGGGGGTCGAACGCGCATGGCGTGGGACGAGTGGGAAGAGCTCAAGGCCGCGGCGGCCGAACGGCACCGCAACGGGCAGGCGGGACCGGCCGCTCCCCCGGCGCAGATGCGGCTCAACCAACTGGCGCCCGACGGGGGCGGCGGCGGGGGCCGGCCGGACATCGACATCAAGACCAAGGGCGTGCACGGCGCCGCGAACGACACCGAGACGCTGTCCCGGAACGCCATGACACGGCTGAACCACTCGCTCGACGGCAGCGACGACGTGTACACGTACCACATGTTCAACGGCTGGACGAGCTCCGTACAGCTCAAGGTGTGCGCCCTGAACTGGGAGGAGCACATGGTGTCCCTCGCCAAGCAACTCGGCGACCTGAGCGCCAAGTTGAGGGACTCCGCGAACGGGTTCGACGGCGCGGACGCCGAGGCGGAGCGCCGGCTGAACGCCGCCGTCCGCGACCTCGGGAAGGCGTGACGTGGTCACCTACGAGGGCATCAACAACGCCCACCCGGAGAAGTGGAAGACGGCCTCGGACGAGTTCCACTCGCTGGCCAAGTACGCGCTGCAGGCGGCGAAGGACCTGCGCGACTACGGGGTCAAGCCGCTCGCCGAGAACTGGACCGACGAGGTCGGCAAGGCCGCCGCGGGCAAGTTCGCGACGCTGGCCGACCAGTTCGAGGTCGCGTACGACATCCTGCTCGCCGTCAACATGGTCGCCGACGGCGTGACCACCGCGATCGAGACCGCGCACAGCACCATGCGCGAGGCGGTGCAGCTCGCCGACCGGTACGGGCTGACGATCGGCGCCGACGGGACGATCACCGGGCCGCCCGTGCACAACCGCACCGAGGCCGAGGAGATGGGCCCCTACCGGCAGCAGGTCAAGGATCTGATCGACCAGGCGGTGGAGCAGGTGACGACCGCCGACAAGCTGGCCGCCACCGAGTTCGCCAAGCTCGGCGAGCAGACCACGCTCACCGACCCGTCCAAGGCGCTCAACGAACTGCAGACGCACGCCTCGCACGTCCAGATGCAGATGATGGCCGCGGACGTCCCGGTGGGCGAGGACCCGACGACCGTGCGTCAGTGGTGGGAGGGGCTCACGCCGAAGCAGCAGAAGGACATGATGCTGGCCGAGCCGACGCTCATCGCGAACCTCGACGGCATCCCCCAGGACGTCCAGACCGAGCTGCGCGGCAACGGCAAGTACGACCGGGTCAAGCTGGTCCAGTACGCGCTCGACCACTGGGACAAGGACGACCCGACCGACTTCGGCAACAACTGCACCAACTTCGTCTCCAACGCGCTGCTCGCCTCGGGCATGCAGCAGAAGGAGTCGTTCTGGGGCGGCACCACCGACGACGACAGCTGGATGGTCGGCAACCCGAGCGGCTGGGACTGGGTCGACAAGAAGCTCGCCTACTCCGACAACTGGACCGCCGCCGAGAACAACCAGAACTTCATGCTCCGGCACGGCGGAGAGGAGATCGCGCCCGCCGACGTGAAGCCGGGCGACATCATCTACTACGAGCAGTCCGGCCCCAACGACTCGATCGAGAAGGGCAACACGCACCACGCCGCGATCGTCACCGCCGTGATGCCGGACGGCGAGATCAAGTACACCCAGCACAGCGACTCGTACCAGAACGTGAGCCTCGAAGGCCGTATCGAGGCCACCGAGAAGCACGAGGGTCAGCAGAACATCCGCATCGTCCGCCCCAACCCCGACTGGTACTGATGACCACCATGAACCAGCCCACCACCGCCCCGACCCGCCGCGACGGCCTTCTCACGGCCGCCGTGGTCCTGACCGCGCTGTCGGCCGTGCTGCTCGGCGCGCACATCTCCTTCGACGGGGACACCTTCCAGGACTGCGTGTACCTGGGCCCCTCGACGCGGATGTACGTGACCGCGTGGGCGGGGCCCGTGTGCAGCGTGGCGGCCCTGCTGCTCGCCGTCCGCCGCACCGCGCGCTTCGGCGGCGCGCGGGCGGCGGTGGTGTGCCTGGCGGTGCTGCTGCTCGCCGTCCAGGTCTTCGCGCTGTACTGGGTGTACGCGCCCGACCCGGCCGGCGGCACGGGCTGCTCGGGGCTGGCCTTTCTCTGACCCGTCCCCGAGCCGCCTCTAGACGAACAGGCTGATCACCGCGGCGACCGCGAAACCGGCCACCGACAGGACCGACTCCAGGACGGTCCAGGTGCGCAGGGTGTCGCGCTCCGAGATCCCGAAGTACTTGGAGACCATCCAGAACCCGCCGTCGTTGACGTGCGAGGCGAAGATGGAGCCCGCCGAGATCGCCATGATGACCAGGGCGATGAAGGCCTGCGAGTAGTTCCCCTCGCTGAGCAGCGGGGCGACGATGCCCGCCGTCGTGACGATCGCGACGGTGGCCGAGCCCTGGGCCACGCGCAGGACGAGCGAGATCAGGTAGGCCAGGACGATGACCGGCAGGCCGACGTCGTTGAACGTGTCGGAGAGGGCCTGGGCGATACCGCTCGCCTTGAGGACCGCGCCGAAGACACCGCCGGCGCCGACCACGAGCAGGATGTTGCCGACCGGCTTCAGGGAGGCCGTCGAGACCTGCTCCAGGGACTTGCGGGACCAGCCGCGGCGGATGCCGAGCAGGTAGTACGCGAGCAGCAGGGCGATCGTCAGGGCCACGAAGGGGTGGCCGAAGAACTCGATGACCGAGCGGCCCGTGGAGGGGTCGAACGCGATCGAGGAGAACGTGGCGAGCAGGATCAGCACCAGCGGGGTGCCGATGATCGCGAAGACGATGCCGAGCGGCACGGGCTTCTCGTGGGGCTCGACGCCCGCCTTGCGCTGCTCGGCGACGAGGGCGGCCTTGGCCTCCTCGGCGGCCTCGACCATGTCGTGCGGGACGGGCACGAAGATCCGCTTGCCGATCCAGGCGGCCCAGCCCCAGGCGGCGAGCACGGCGGGGATGCCGCACACGATGCCCATGAGGATGACCCAGCCGAGGTCGACCTTGAGGAGGCCGGCGGCGGCGACGGGGCCGGGGTGCGGGGGCAGGAAGGCGTGGGTCATGGACAGACCCGCGAGCAGCGGCATGCAGTACAGGACGATCGACTTGCCGCCGCGCTTGGCGGCCGCGTAGACGATCGGCGCGAGGACGAAGATGCCGACGTCGAAGAAGACGGGGATGCCGAAGATGAGGCCGGTGAGGCCCATCGCGAGCGGGGCGCGCTTCTCGCCGAAGAGGTTCAGCAGGCGGGAGGCGAGGACCTCGGCGCCGCCGGAGACCTCTAGGACGGCGCCGAGCATGGTGCCCAGGCCGATGATGATGGCGACGTGTCCGAGGGTGCCGCCCATGCCGGTCTCGATGGTGGAGACGGCGTCGGAGCGCTGGACGGTGCCGAAGAGTTCGGTGACGGAGAGGCCGGCGCCGAGGCCGACGGCTATCGAGACCGCGAGGAGGGCCACGAAGGGCTGCAGCCGCACCTTGATGATCAGGAAGAGCAGCAGCACGATGCCGAGGACGGCGATCGTCAGAAGGCCGGCGGTGCCGCCGATCAGGGGCAGGATCCCGCCGGTGTGGGGCGGGGGCGCGACCGGGGCGGTGGCCGCGAGGGGGGACAACGGGGACATGTGGGACCTCGTAAGAGCATGGAGCTTTCAGCAGGAAGGGGACTCCGTCGTGGTGCGGCGCCGGAAAGGGTGACGCGCCGCACCGTGACGGTGAACTCGGTGCACTCGGGGAACTGCGGGTTCCCGTGGGGGGAGGGGGCCTCGGGTCCGGGCGGGTGGGTCAGCTCAGGACGGCGAGGGCGTCGATCTCGATGAGCAGGCCCTTGGGCAGACCGACGTAGACGGTCGTGCGGGCGGCGGGGGCCTCCTTGAGGCCCTGCTCCTCGAAGTACGCGTTGTAGATCGCGTTCATCTCGGCGAAGTGGTCGACGTCGGTGAGGTAGACGCGCATCATCATGACGTCGTCCCAGGTCGCGCCGCCCTCTTCGAGGATCGCCTTGACGTTGGCGAAGGTCTGGAGGGTCTGCTCGCGCAGGGTCGGGCCGGCCGGGGTGGGGGCCTGGCCCTCGACGGCGGGCAGGAAGCCGACCTGGCCGGCGACCTGGAGGATGTTGCCCTTCTTCACGCCGTGCGAGAACTTCGCGGGCGGCGTGGTGTGCGTGGCGGGGGTGAGGGCGGTCTTCTCGCTCATGATGAACTGGCTTCCTTCGAGGGGGTGTTGCCGGAGTAGTCCCGGCTGATGGCTTCCGCCGTGCGGCGCACCAGCGGCAGCAGGGTGAGGAGTTCCTCGGCGGTGACGACGACGTTCGGCGCGGAGACCGACATCGCGGCGACGACCTTGCCGTCGGCGCCCCGGATGGGCGCGCCGATGCAGTTGATGGACTCCTCGTGGCCACCGAGGTCGGTGGCCCAGCCCTGTTCCCGCACCTTGTCCAGCTCCTGGAGGAAGGCGGACGCGTTCGGGGTGGAACGGGCCGTGTAGTGGGGGTAGTCGAGCCGCTCCGCGATGGCGCGGCGCTCGGGCTCGGACAGGTCGGCGAGGAGCAGCTTGGCGACGGCCGCGACCGTTATCGCGACGGGCTTGCCGATGCGCGAGTACATGCGCACCGGGTAGCGGCTCTCCACCTTGTCGATGTAGAGGACCTCGTTCTCCTCGTAGACGGCGAGGTGGATCGTGTGGCCGCACTTCTCGTTGAGGGCGACGAGGTGGGGGTGGGCGATCTCGCGCACGTCCAGGTTCTCGACGGCCTCCTGGGCGAGGGCGAAGAGGCGGGCGCCCAGGCGGTAGCGCTGGTCGGACTGGCGGTGCACGAGGCCGTGCTCGTGCAGGGTGCGCAGCAGGCGCAGGGCGGTGGACTTGTGGACGCCGAGCCGGTCGGCGACCTGGCCCAGGTCGGCGGGTCCCTCGGCGAGCAGCGGCAGGATGCTGAGCGCGCGGTCGACGGTCTGGCTCATGGCGTGCGTTCCTCCTCGGCGGGCCTCTCGTCGGCGGAGTCCTTCGCGGTCCACCCGGGGCCGAGGTGCAGTTTCTCCCACGCGGGGCGGTCCAGAGCGGTCAGCCGGTCGGCGTGGCTCCGGGCCGGGGGCGCGGCGAGGTCGCCCGCGACGGTGAGGGCGGCGGCGGCCCAGAGGTGGCCGTGGCGCAGCCGGTCGGCCACGGGCAGGGCGCGCAGGGTCGCGGAGAGGAAACCGGCGGCGAAGGCGTCGCCCGCGCCGACGGCGGCGACGACGTCGACGCGCGGGGCGGGCTCCTCGGTGCGGACGGTGCCCTCGTAGGCGACGGCGCCGTCGGCACCCCGCTTGACGACGAGGACCTGCGGCTCGGGCAGCGCGGCGCGGATCGCGTCGGGGCCGCCGGTGATCCCGAAGGCGTCCTCGGCCTCGTCCTCGCCGACGAAGACGAGGTCGGCGCGGCGGGCGAGGTCGAGCAGGACGCGGGCGTCGGCGGGCTCGGACCAGAGGCCGGGCCGGTGGTTGACGTCGAAGGAGACGAGCGGACCGCCGTCCGTGTCCGCGCCGACGAGGGCGCGGAGCAGGCCGAGGCAGTCGTCGGAGAGGGCGGCGGTGATGCCGGACAGGTGCAGGATGCGGCCCGAGCGCAGGGCGTCCAGGTCCGTGTTCGTGGCGGACATCGCGGAGGCGGCGGATCCGGCCCGGTAGTAGGCGACCTCGTGGTCGTCGCCGGCCCGGTCGGGCGGGGGGGTCTAGTCGTGGCGGGGGGGGGGGGGGGGCGCGCGGGGCGCGGCGGGGGGTGCCACCGCGTCGGGGGCTATCGCGTGGTGGGGGTGGTCCGCTAAGCCGTCGGCGCCGACGGCGCTGACCCAGCGGGTGGAGTGTCCGGCGGCGGCGAGCCCGCACACGACGTTGGACTCGGCTCCGCCGATGCCGCGGTCGAACGAGGGAACGTCGGCGAGCCGCCCCGGGACGGAGGGCCGGAACGTGACCATGGACTCGCCGAGCGCGACGACCTCCACGGCCTCCCAAGCAGCCGGGGAGGCCTGTGCGGCGGGTGCGGTTCCGGTGGCGGTCACGGTGCGGGGTCTCCTCGCGGCTGGGGTCGCGGCCAGGTCGCGGCCTGGAGGGTCAACGGCTCCGTTGACCCGGCGTTGGCTCGGATGTTAGACAGCAGTAAGCGACATACGCAATGACCGTTGCACATGATGCAACGGGCAAGCCTGGAGGAGGCTCCATGACCGCCGACAAAGCCGTCGATGCCGTCACCGCGCTGGAGGAGCTCGCGCACGAGCGGGTCGACTTCCGGTTCAAGGGCATGCCGCCCGCGGCCGAGGGCCTGACGGTCGCGGAGCTCGCCGCGCGCCGGCTCAACCTCTTCACCGACGGCTTCACCACGCCGGTCCTCGCCCTGTCGGCGGAGCGCCTGGAGCACAACCTCGCGCTCATGGAGACGTACACGGAGCGGCACGGGCTCGCGTTCGCGCCGCACGGCAAGACGTCGATGGCCCCGCAGCTGTTCCGGCAGCAGGTCGACCGCGGCGCCTGGGGCATCACCCTCGCCGTCCCCCACCAGGTGCGCGTCGCCCGGAAGTTCGGCACCGAGCGGGTCTTCCTGGCGAACGAGGTCGTCGACGCGACGGCGCTGCGCTGGATCTCCGCCGAGCTGGACCGCGACCCCGGCTTCCGCTTCATCTGCTACGTGGACTCCGTGCGCGGTGTCGAACTGATGCAGGCCGCCCTGACCGCCGCCGGGGCCTCCCGGCCGGTGGACGTGGTCGTGGAGCTCGGCGCGGGCGAGGGCGCCCGGACCGGGATCCGCACCGAGGCCGAGTGCGCCGAGGTCGCCGACGCGGTGGCGGCGGCGCCCTCGCTGCGGCTCGTCGGTGTCGCCGGGTACGAGGGCGAGGTGCCGCAGGCGACCCCCGAGCGGGTGCACGCCTGGCTGCGGCGGCTCGTCGCGCTCGCCGCGGACTTCGACAAGGCGGGGCGCTTCGCCGGGCTCGACGAGATCGTGATCAGCGCGGGAGGCTCCGCCTGGTTCGACGCCGTCGCCGACGTCTTCGCCGAGATCCCCGAACTGAGCGCGCCCGTCCTGAAGTTGCTGCGCTCCGGGGCGTACGTGTCGCACGACGACGGTCACTACCGGCGGCTGACACCGTTCAACCGGGTCGCCGAGGAGGGCGCGCTCGAGCCGGCGTTCCGGCTGTGGGCGCAGGTCGTGTCGCGGCCGACGCCGGAGCAGGCGTTCACCAACGCCGGCAAGCGGGACGCGGCCTACGACCTGGACCTGCCCGAGGCGCAGGTCGTGCGGGACGGGCGGACCGGGGCGGTGCGGGATGCCGACGGGGTCGCGGTGACGGGGCTCTCGGACCAGCACGGGTGGGTCCGTACGGAGGGCTCCGCCGGGGTGGAGGTGGGTGACTGGATCGGCATGGGGCTGTCGCACCCCTGCACCTCCTTCGACAAGTGGCAGCTCATCCCGGTCGTGGAGGCGGACGGCACGGTCGTGGACTACGTCCGCACGTTCTTCTGAGACGGGTGCGCGACCACGCGCCGTAGGCCCACGGGCCTCGTGTCGACCACCGGCCGGTGGGGCTTTCTCGCGCAGTTCCCCGCGCCCCTGAAATGCAGACCCTTCGTGTCGCATCTCCCCGATGAGGCGCAGCCTCGTCAGGGGCGCGGGGAACTGCGCGACCAGCCCCCACCGGACCCGCACCCGAAAGACCACCCCCCAAGAGAGGCAGCCAGGAATGACGGACCTGGTCATCAAGGACGTCCGCGTCATCGACGGCACCGGTGAAGCCGGTTACCGCGCCGACGTGGCCATCGCGGACGGCCGCATCACCCGCATCCACCCGGAGGGCAGGGGCCCGCGCCCCACCGCCGCGCGGACCCTGGACGCGGACGGGCTCGCCCTGTCCCCCGGGTTCATCGACATGCACGCGCACAGCGACCTCGCCCTGATCCGCGACCCGGACCACAGCGCGAAGGCCGCCCAGGGCGTCACCCTGGAGGTCCTCGGCCAGGACGGCCTGTCCTACGCGCCCGTCGACGACCGCACCCTGGGCCAGGTCCGCCAGGTGATCGCCGGCTGGAACGGCGACGGCTCCGACATCGACTTCGACTGGCGCACCGTCGGCGAGTACCTGGACCGCCTCGACCGCGGCATCGCCGTGAACGCCGCCTATCTGATCCCCCAGGGCACGGTGCGGATGTACGCCGTCGGCTGGGACGACCGGGACGCGACGGACGCCGAGCTGGACCACATGCGCCGGCTCGTCGCCGAGGGCATGGAGCAGGGCGCGGTCGGCATGTCGTCGGGGCTGACGTACACGCCGGGCATGTACGCGAAGGACGCCGAGCTCACCGAGCTGTGCCGGGTCGTCGCCGGGTACGACGGCTACTACTGCCCGCACCACCGCAGCTACGGCGCCGGCGCCCTGGAGGCGTACCGCGAGATGGTCGAGCTGACCCGCAGCGCGGACTGCTCCCTGCACCTGGCGCACGCCACGATGAACTTCGGCGTGAACAAGGGCAAGGGCGCCGACCTGCTGGAGCTGCTCGACGAGGCGATCGCGGCCGGCGCCGACATCATCCTCGACACCTACCCGTACACGCCTGGCGCCACGACGCTCGTCGCGATGCTGCCGAGCTGGGCGAACGAGGGCGGCCCCGACGCCACCCTGGCCCGGCTGCGGGACGACGCGACCGCGGAGCGGATCCGGCACCACGTCGAGGTCATCGGCTCCGACGGCTGCCACGGCGTGCCGATGGAGTGGGACACGATCGAGATCTCCGGTGTCTCCGACCCGGGGCTCGCCGGGTACGTCGGCAAGACGGTCGCGGAGGCGGCCGCCGGGCACGGCGAGGCCCCCTGGGTCACCGCCCGGCGCCTGCTGCTCGCCGACAACCTGGGCTCGACGATCCTCCAGCACGTCGGCCACGAGGACAACGTGCGGGCGATCATGAAGCACCCCGTGCACACCGGCGGCAGCGACGGCATCCTCCAGGGCGTCAAGCCGCACCCGCGCGCGTACGGCACGTTCCCGCACTATCTCGGGCACTACGCCCGCGACCTCGGCGTGCTGTCCCTGGAGGAGACGGTCGCGCACCTGACCTCGCGGCCCGCGGCCCGGCTCAGGCTGCCGGACCGCGGTCTGGTCCGCGAGGGCTACCGCGCCGACCTGGTGCTCTTCGACCCGGACACGGTGGCAGCGGGCTCGACGTTCGAGGCGCCGCGCACCCTGCCGACGGGCATCCCGCACGTGCTGATCGACGGGAAGTTCGTCATCGAGGACGGCCGCCGCACGGACGTCCTCGCGGGCCGGTCCGTACGGCGTACGCCGTCGAAGAGCTAGTGGTCAGCCGCGCGACTAGGCCTGGGGCTCGGGGAGTTCACACTTCTCGCGCCCCAGGTCGAGCGTCCCGTCGTGGCGCAGGCAGGGCACGATCCCGTAGGTCTGCTGCGCGTAGCGGGCGTCGGGGCGGACGGTGACATTGCCCTTGCGGTCGACCTCGCAGGGGTTGTCGAGCGTGCACTCCTCGCCGTTCTCGTTGTGGGTGTTGTTGACGGCGATCACGCGTCCGGTGTGGTCGTCGATCACCGGGGAGCCCGAGGTGCCGCCGATGGTCTCGCACCCGGGGGTGTAGCGGACCGAGTCCTTCCAGGTCCACCAGTACTCCTTGAGCTGGGGCACGAACCCGTCGACGGAGCACTTGTACTGCTTCTTCCAGTACCCCGACACCACGGTGATGTCGGTGTTCTTGCGCGGGTGGCGCGGGTCGAGGAGCAGCGGCGCCACGTGGTACTTGGCCTCGATCTCGGCGTACGTGCTGGTGAGCCGGTACAGCGAGACGTCGGTGTCGGTCATCGTCGCGTACGAGATCTGGTCGGCCTGCACGGTGCCGAGCTGGCCCGCGTTCTCGTCGAGGACCTTGAAGGTGCGCTTGGACGGCTGGTCCACGACGACCTGGCCGGCCTTCGGGAAGCCGGTCTCTATGCAGTGCCCGTTGGAGAGCACCATCGCGGGGTCGTCGGGCTCGGACTGCGGGGTGCGCACGATCGAGCCGGAACAGTTGCTGAGCGCGACGGTGCCCGCGAAGGTGACGGGCGCGTCGTTCGGTCTCTCCCGGACGCCGTTGTCCGCGGCGGCGGGTGCCGCGCCCGCCCCGGCCAGGACGAGCGCGAACGCCGCGCCCGTGAGGACGCGGCCGAGCCTCGGTGTCATCGGTGCTGCAGGTGCCATTGGGTGGAGCCCCCCTTGCCGACGCCGGGTACGGCGTCCGTTGCCGATGGTTGCCGTGCGCATTCTTCGGGCTCGGCGGGCGGCGCGACAAGAGGGCGGACGTCAACTCCCTTGGCGCGCGGCCTGGTTGCCGAAGGTTCCGGCGCGCTGCATGCGCTGCCAGCGCAGCCGGTTGCCGAGCAGGGCCGTGACGACGGACTGCACGACGACCAGATACATCAGCTGGCGGTAGACGACGATCTGCAGCGGAAGCGTCCACACCGGCTCGAAGCGCTCCTTGTCGAGGCGTAGCGCGTACAGCGCGCTGACGACCTGGACGGCGGTGAACGCCAGCCAGACCAGGGCCGCCTGGCCGGTGCCCTGGAACAGCAGCCCGTACACGGCGAACACGTCGACGAGCGGGGCGAACAGCGGCAGCAGCGTCTGGAAGAGAAGCAGGTAGGTCAGGCCGCGGCGGCCGAACTTGCCGGCCTGGCCGCGCTCGACGAGGGCGCGGCGGTGCTTCCACATGGCCTGCAGGGTTCCGTAGCACCAGCGGTAGCGCTGCTTCCACAGCTGGCGGACGCTCGCCGGGACCTCGGTCCAGGCGATGGCCGTCTCCTCGTAGACGACGCGCCAGCCGGCCCGGCACAGGGCCATGGTGAGGTCGGTGTCCTCGGCGAGGGTGTCCTCGCTGACCCCGCCGACGCCGTCGAGGGCGGTGCGGCGGAACGCGCCGATGGCGCCCGGCACGGTCGGCATGCACTCCAGCACGTCGAACATGCGGCGGTCGAGGTTGAACCCGATGACGTACTCGAGGTGCTGCCAGCGGCCCAGGACGCCCTGGCGGTTGCCGACCTTGGTGTTGCCGCTGACGGCGCCGACGCGCGGGTCGGTGAACGGCTGGATGAGGTTCCCGATGGCGTCGGGCTCGAAGACGGTGTCTCCGTCGATCATCACGACGAGGTCGAACTGGGCCCAGGACAGGCCCGTGTTGAGGGCGGCGGCCTTGCCCGCGTTCTCCTGCCGCACGACCATCACGCGCGCGTCCTGGGCCCGCATCCACTCGGCGATCTCGTACGTCCGGTCGCTCGAACCGTCGTCGACGACGATGACCTGGACGTAGGTGTGGGTGGAGGCGAGCAGCGAGCGGATCGTCGCCTCGATGCCGGCCTCCTCGTTGTACGCGGGCACGATCACGGAGACGGGTTCGGTCAGGCGGGGCGGGCGGCGGCCGCGGCGGCGCCGGGCGCGGACGCGGCGCACGTGGACGCGGGCGACGGTGAACAGCAGCACGAGCCGGGCGACGGTGATGACGCCGGCGGCGACCATCAGCCAGACCATGGCGTCGACGAAGAAGAGGGACGCCGTCTGGGCCCAGACCAGTGCGGTGCCGCGGACCTGTTCGGTGACGGAGACGGAGTGGGTGACGCCGTCGAGGCCGAGGCCGTCGCCGACGGTGGTGAAGCGGACGCCGCCGAGCGGGGCGGCGAACAGCCGCTCGGTGTCGCGCACGGCCTGCGCGGAGCCGGTGAACTGGCGCACGGCGCCCAGGCGCGGGGAGCGGGCCGGGTCGTCCGCGGCGACCACGACGTAGCCGTCGGCCATGGCGCGGCGGGCGGCGTCGGCCTGGTCCGCGCACAGGGACGCCGTTATGGCGGTGTGCGGCAGGCGCAGGAGCCGGGTGCCGACTCCGGCCGAACCGGCCAGGGTGTTCTGGCCGAGGGAGAGTTCGAGGCGGGCGCGGACGGCGGAGACCTCGGCGAGGTTGACGTCGCTGTAGGTGTGGGTGCCGATCTCGTGACCCTCGTCGCGGATCCGGCGCACGAGGCCGGGGTGGGCGGCCGCCTCGGTGCCGGTGAGGAAGAAGGTGGCGCGGGCGTGGTGGCGGGCCAGCACGTCGAGCAGGGCCGGCGTCCAGGCGGGGTCGGGGCCGCCGTCATAGGTGAGCGCCACGGCCCTGGCGGGCATCCGGGCGCTGCGCGGGTCGCCGGTGCCGGGGTCCTGGCTGAGGACGGGCCCCGCCGCGCGCAGGGTGCGGGGCGGGGGCGCGCAGGCGCCGGCCGGTCCGGAGGTGGCGGCGATCTCGTGCCGCCCGTATCCGCTGAAGGTCAGCGCCGTCGCGGCGACGGCGAGCCCGAGCAGCAGCAGGAGCCAGTGCGCGCGCGGGTCCCGGCGCAGGGCGTGCCGGGTGCGGGGGCGTGCGGGTGGGGGTGGGGTGCGGCGGGCGCTCGCACGGGGTGCGGTGGTGCGGGTGTCGCGGGGGGATCTCCGGGTCACTTCGGTCCCTTGCTGGGCCCCGGCGGACGGTTGCCTCGCCCGGGGGTGTCGGTGGGGTTCCCCCGAGCGGGCGCGGTGGGGTGCGCCTCGCCCGTACGGCCGGACACGCAGCTGGTCAGGCTCGCGCCGTTCTTCTCGGGTGTGAGGAAGGTGTTCTCGGGTGCGCGGGAGACCTTCTCGGGTGCGCGGAGGGTGTTGTCCGGTGCGCGGAAAAGCCTTCGGGGCACGTCGACTTCGCGACGGACACCGTGGCCCGGGTCGGTTCGGAACCCTGACGGGACCCGGCGCGCGGTCGCCTCGCCTGTGCGGCCGGACGCCAAACCGGTCGGGCTCGCGCCGGTCCTCTCCGGTGTGCGGAGGGTGCTGTCCGGTGCGCGGAAAAGCCTTCGGGGCACGTCGACTTCGCGACGGACACCGTGGTCCGAGTCGGTTCGGAACCCTGACGGGACCCGGCGCGCGGTCGCCTCGCCTGTGCGGCCGGACGC
>NZ_JBHYTK010000035.1:45647-56479 GCF_042749255.1 Streptomyces sp. NPDC059524
GTCGGTTCGGAACCCTGACGGGACCCGGCGCGCGGTCGCCTCGCCTGTGCGGCCGGACGCCAAACCGGTCGGGCCCGCGCCGGTCCTCTCCGGTGTGCGGAGGGTCCTCTCAGGTGCGCGGAGGGTGCTGTCAGGTGCGCGGAAAAGCCTTCGGGGCACGTCGACTTCGCGACGGACACCGTGGGCCGGGTCGGTTCGGAACCCTGACGGGACCCGGCGCGCGGTCGCCTCGCCTGTGCGGCCGGACGCGGAAGCGGTCGGGGTCGCGTTGGGCTTCGCGGGTGGGTGGGAGGGGGTTCGGGTCACATCGGTCCCGCGGCTCGCACCGGGGGCCGGGTCACTTCGGGCCCTTGGTGGAGCCGTTGCCGCGGCCGGGGTTGTTGGTGGAGTTGCCGCGGGCCGGTTCGGTCGTGGGCGGGGGCGTGGTGGCCGGGGTGTCGGCGGTGCCGCGGGACGTGGAGGCGGCCGGGCTCGCCTCCTTCTTCCCGGGCGTGTCGTCCGGGTCGCCGGACGGGGTGGCGCTCGGGGCCTCGGTGGCTCCGGTGCCGGACGGGGCGTCGGTGGTGGCGGGGCCCGGGGCCGCGGGGGCCGAGTGCTCGGCGCGCTGCTTGCCGCCGTCGTCGTCGCCGTCGGTCCAGGACAGCGGGCCGCTCGACGGGCTCGCCCCGAACAGGCCGAAGACGACGACGCCGAGGAAGACGACGCAGACGGCGCCGAGCGCGATCCCGCCGCGCCGCATCAGGCGCCCCCGGCGCCCGGTGGTGTCGACGAACACGGCGCCGTCCTCGTCGGGCACGACGGGGAGCGGCTCCGTGGTGTCGTGGAGGGCGGCCGGGGCCACGGTGGCCGATTCACGCCAGCCGTGGACCGTGGCCGGATCGGCGTAACCGTCGTAGGCGCCCGCCGCCTGCTGTGGGTCGTAGACGACACCGGACAGGTTCGCTTCGGCGTCTTCTCGTGGGTGCTGCCAGGACATGAGCGCGGATTTTAAGGGGTTCCGGTGGCCCGGAACAGTCGTCGGCGATATCGCCGCAGACCGGCCTTTTCTCCGCCAAGCGCGCGGAACCCCGAGGTCAGCGCACCCCGTGTGGCCGGAACTGGACGCTGATCCTGGGCCCGGCCGCCCGGGTCGACTTGGGGATCGCGTGCTCCCAGGTGCGCTGGCAGGAGCCGCCCATGACGATGAGGTCGCCGTGCCCGAGGGCCCGGCGCACGGCGGGTCCGCCGCCGACGGGCCGCAGCACGAGGTCCCGGGGCGCTCCGACGGAGAGGATCGCCACCATCGTGTTCTCGCGGGCGCCGCGCCCGATGCGGTCGCCGTGCCAGGCGACGCTGTCGCGCCCGTCGCGGTAGTAGCAGAGCCCGGCCGTGGTGAACGGCTCGCCCAGCTCGCGCGCGTAGTGGGCGGACAGGGCGTCGCGGGCCGTGCCGAGCACGGGGTGCGGGAGTTCCTGGCCCGCCCCGTAGAACTTGAGGAGGCGGGGCACGTCGACGACCCGCTCGTACATCTGGCGGCGCTCGGCCCGCCACGGGACGCGCTCGGCGAGCAGCTCGAACAGGGCGTCGGCGCCGTGCAGCCAGCCGGGCAGCACGTCGATCCAGGCGCCGGACCCGAGCTCGGTGCGGCGCAGTCCGTCGAGGCCGCCGAGCGCGGTCTCCTCGATCCGGTCGGCCTGGTCGAAGAGGGATCCCTGGAGCATGACTCCAGACTAACCCCCTTCTTCGAACGTGTGCTCGAACACGTGCAAGCGGCCGGAACACCCGCCCTCCCGAGTGGCCGATCTCACCCGGCCCGGCAGGCCCGCGCATCCAAGCCGCACCCCCGCCCGCACCCGGCATTCCTCAGGCATCCGGCACTGCGTGCCATCACATCCGAAACCGGTCCCGGCCGGGGTCCTCCGGGCGGCGGCGAAGCGAGCGCGCCCCCGCGAGCGGCCGCCGTACAGTCTGTCCATGCAGCTCATCCAGTCGACCAAGCTCGCCAACGTCTGCTACGAGATCCGGGGCCCGGTTCTCGAGGAAGCGATGCGGCTGGAGGCGGCAGGGCACCGCATCCTCAAGCTGAACACCGGCAACCCGGCCGCGTTCGGCTTCGACTGCCCGCCCGAGATCCTCGAGGACATCCTCCGCAACGTCGGGGACGCCCACGGCTACGGCGACGCCAAGGGCCTGCTCGCCGCCCGCCGCGCGGTGATGATGCACTACCAGACCCTCGGCGTGGAGACCGACGTCGAGCACGTCTACATCGGCAACGGCGTGTCCGAGCTGATCGTGATGGCCATGCAGGGCCTGCTCGACGACGGCGACGAGGTACTGGTCCCCGCGCCGGACTACCCGCTGTGGACGGCCGCCGTCTCCCTGTCCGGCGGCACCGCCGTGCACTACCGCTGCGACGAGCAGTCCGACTGGATGCCCGATCTCGCCGACGTGGAGCGGAAGGTCACCGACCGCACCAAGGCGATCGTCATCATCAACCCGAACAACCCGACCGGCGCCGTCTACAGCGACGAGATGCTGCGCGGCCTCACCGACATCGCCCGCCGGCACAACCTGCTGGTCTGCTCCGACGAGATCTACGACAAGATCCTCTACGACGGCGCCACGCACACCCCGACCGCCGCGATCGCCCCGGACCTGCTGACCCTCACCTTCAACGGCATGTCGAAGGCGTACCGGGTGGCCGGCTACCGGGTCGGCTGGATGGCGATCTCCGGCCCCCGCGCGCACGCCCAGTCGTACATCGAGGGCCTGACGATCCTGGCGAACATGCGCCTGTGCGCGAACATGCCGGGCCAGCACGGTGTCGTCGCCGCGCTCACCGGGCGGCAGACGATCGACGACCTGGTGCTGCCGGGCGGCCGGCTGAAGGAGCAGCGGGACGTGGCGCACGGGCTGCTCACGCAGATCCCGGGCGTGACGTGTGTGAAGCCGAAGGGGGCGCTGTACCTGTTCCCGCGCCTCGACCCCAAGGTGTTCAAGATCAAGGACGACCGGCAGATGGTGCTCGACCTGCTGCGCGCCGAGAAGATCATGGTCGTCCAGGGCACGGGCTTCAACTGGCCGGAGCCCGACCACTTCCGTGTCGTCACCCTGCCCGACACCCGGCAGCTGACGGAGGCCGTGACCCGGATCGGGAACTTCCTGGACGGCTACAGCCAGTAGCGCCACGCCGGACGCGACTCGTTTTTGGACAGGTTCTAATTTAGACGAAGTCCAAGGTACGATGGAGGTCAATCCGCGCCCGCTCCTGTCTGGAGGCCTCCGATGTACGAGCCGATCCGCACCAAGTCGGTCCACACGACGGTGGCCGCGCCGGGCGGCGACTTCCCGCACCGCTCGCGCGAGGAGGAGCTGGACATCCAGCTCGCCGGGCACCTCGCGGCCCTCCTCGCCGTGACCGACGAGCTGCGCGCGGTCGCCGGGACGCCGGAGCTCGACACGGCCGCGGCGGAGCTCGCCGCCCAGGTCGCCCGCCTGCGCGGCGGTCACGCCCCGGTCCGCTCGACCGTGGCCGACGCCCTGCACGAACCCCATGTGATCGCCCTGCACCAGCGCGCCCACGCCCTCGCGGGCCGCGCCCTGGTCGTCGCCGCGTCCCGCGCGGACACGGCGGCCGCGATCCTCGCCGCCCGCCGGATGGAGTTCCACGCGGACGCCACGGAGCCCGTCGCGGCGTAGGGCGTGGCGTAGGGCCGGATCGTCGATGCCCCCGGCCCTACGTCTCCGGGTCAGCGGCGCACGAGCACCGTCGCCGACGCCGTCGCGTCCCGGTGGTCGGCGTCACCGGCCCAGGTCAGCGTGTACGTCGCCGACTTGATGGTCCGCGGGGTGTCGCGGAGGGTGAAGGCGCCGTCGGCGCCGACCGTCACCGGAGCCAGCTCCGTCGTCCCCAGCCGGTCCGTGCGGCGCACGGTGAGCGTGAGGCCTGCGGGCAGCGCGGGCCCCGTGGCCGTCAGGGTGCCCGGGATCACCACGCCGGCGCTCATCGTCGCCTCGTCCGGCGCGTCGAGCGTGAGCGTCGTCGGCGCCTTGCCCACCTGCACCGTCCGCACGACGTCCGCCGCGGGCCGGTGCGTGAGGTCGCCCAGGTAGGAGACCCGGTACGTCGCCTCACCGACCTTGTCCGGCACGTCGAAGACCGTGAACGTGCCGTCCGCGGCGAACTTCACCGGGGTCAGCTCCGTCTTCCCGTCCGCGTCCTCGCGCACGGCCGTCACCTTCGCGGGGTCCGCGGGCGCGGGCCCGTCGAACTCCAGCCGGCCGCGCAGCGCCACCGGCTCCCCCACCACGGCGCTGCTCGGCGACTGCGTCAGATCGCCGCTGAACCGGGCGTCGTACTGAGCGGCCGGCGGCGTGATGACGTGCAGCCAGAACTGGCTGCCGTAGGAGGTCACCGCGAACAGCCGGGAGCCGTCCGCCGCGAACTCCAGGCCGCGCGGGGCGATCTCGCTGCCGTCGAGGCTGCCCTCGAAGGCGAACTCCAGCGGCGCCGTCGTGTCCGCCGGGTTCGCCGGCTGGATCAGCAGGTCAGGCGTGGAGCCGTAGGCGGCCGCGCCCCGGGCCACGTACTTGCCGTCGCCGCTGAAGGCGACCGCGGAGGCCTTCGCCCCGGCGGGCAGCGGCTGGTACTGCTCGGCCGCGTCGGTGAAGTCGTCCGCGTTCAGCAGGCGGGTGCCGGACGCGGCGTCGGCGACGGCGAGCTTCTTGCCGTCGGCGCTGGGCGCGAGGTCCTTGAAGTCGAGGGCGCCCTTGCCGTCCTCGCCCGCGAAGCGGCGCTCGGGGCCGCGTACCGGGTCGTCGTTGTCGGCGGCGAACGCGGTGATGAAGGGGTTCGGCGCGCTGGAGTTGGCCGGCTGGGCCGCGTAGAAGCGGTCCGGGGCGGCCGGGCCGCCGCCGAAGAGCTGGATGCGGCCGTAGTCGCCCCAGCCGGTGTTCTGCGCCGGTTCGCTCAGCCGGCCCAGGGTCGCGTACGCGGAGTCGCAGTAGCCGAACGAGTACGCGCTCGTGTGCCAGACCCGGCCGCCCGCGACGGCCAGCGAACGCCCGCAGGTGTCGTAGCTCGCGCTCGTCAGGCTCCGCTGCTCCAGGGTGGCGGCGTCGAAGGCCAGGATGCCGCTGGGCTGCGACACGTACAGGGTGGTGCCGTCGGCGCTCACGTCGAGGCCCGAGGCGGCGGCGGGCGTGCTGATCGAGGTGATCTTCCGGCCGTCGAAGTCGTAGACGTGCACGGCCGGGGGCGTCGGGTTCGACGCGGGGCCCTCCGTGACGTAGACGCGCTGGTGGGCGGAGTCGACCGCCAGCGCCGAGAAGTTGGTGACCGGAAGCTTCACGGCGGTGTCGGCGGGCGTCGCGGCGACGGCCTGCGAGGCCGTGGCACCCACCAGCCCCGTCGCCCCGAGCACCCCGGCCACGAACAGCGCGGCGGAACGTCTGAAGTGCTGAACCTTGCTCAACTATGCCCCCCACAGGCTGAGTTGGCGCCCATCCCCCTCGATGGCCGACTGTGTGGGGACATTGAAACATGTGGTGGACATGTGAAGGTGCGAGTTGATCGCGGCCCACCCGCGCACGCACACCGGACCACCGGCACACATGCGAACGAGCCCCCCGTACGCCGTTGTACGGGGGGCTCGTTCAGGTCCGGCTAGCCGAGGCGCTGCACCAGGTTGCGGTACTCGTCCCACAGCTCCTTGGGCGTGTGATCGCCGAAGGTGTTGAGGTGCTCGGGTACCAGAGCGGCCTCCTCGCGCCAGACCTCCTTGTCGACGGAGAGCAGGAAGTCCAGGTCGGAGTCGGCCAGTTCGAGGCCTTCCGTGTCCAGGGACTCCTTGGTCGGGAGGATGCCGATCGGGGTCTCGACACCTTCCGCCCGGCCGTCGAGGCGGTCGACGATCCACTTCAGGACGCGGGAGTTCTCACCGAACCCGGGCCACACGAAGCGCCCGTTCGCGTCCTTGCGGAACCAGTTGACGTAGTAGATCTTCGGGAGCTTGGCGGCGTCCTTGTCGGCGCCGACCTTCACCCAGTGGGCCATGTAGTCGCCCATGTTGTAGCCGCAGAACGGCAGCATCGCGAACGGGTCGCGGCGCAGCTCGCCGACCTTGCCCTCGGCGGCGGCGGTCTTCTCGGAGGCCACGTTGGCGCCCAGGAAGACGCCGTGGTTCCAGTCGAAGGACTCGGTGACCAGCGGCACGGCGGAGGCGCGGCGGCCGCCGAAGAGGATCGCCGAGATCGGCACGCCCTTCGGGTCCTCCCACTCCGGCGCGATGATCGGGCACTGGCCGGCCGGGACCGTGAAGCGGGCGTTGGGGTGCGCGGCCGGGGTCTCGGACGCGGGCGTCCACTCGTTGCCCTTCCAGTCCGTGAGGTGCGCGGGCGCCTCCTCGGTCATGCCCTCCCACCACACGTCGCCGTCGTCGGTCAGGGCGACGTTCGTGAAGACGGAGTTGCCCCACATGGTCTTCATCGCGTTGGCGTTGGTGTGCTCGCCGGTGCCGGGCGCGACGCCGAAGAAGCCGGCCTCGGGGTTGATCGCGTAGAGGCGGCCGTCCTCGCCGAAGCGCATCCAGGCGATGTCGTCACCGATCGTCTCGACGGTCCAGCCGGAGATCGTGGGCTCCAGCATCGCGAGGTTCGTCTTGCCGCACGCGGACGGGAAAGCCGCGGCGACGTACTTCGACTCGCCCTGCGGCGGCGTCAGCTTGAGGATCAGCATGTGCTCGGCGAGCCAGCCCTCGTCACGTGCCATGACGGAGGCGATGCGCAGCGCGTAGCACTTCTTGCCCAGCAGGGCGTTGCCGCCGTAGCCGGAGCCGAAGGACCAGATCTCGCGGTCCTCGGGGAAGTGCGAGATGTACTTGGTGGAGTTGCAGGGCCACGGGACGTCCTGCTCGCCCTCGGCCAGCGGGGCGCCCAGGGTGTGGACGGCCTTGACGAAGAAGCCGTCCTCGCCGAGCTCGTCCAGGACCGGCTGCCCCATGCGGGTCATGGTGCGCATGGAGACGGCGACGTACGCCGAGTCGGTGATCTCGACGCCGATCGCGGACAGCGGCGAGCCGAGCGGACCCATGCAGAACGGGACGACGTACATCGTCCGGCCCTTCATCGAGCCGCGGAAGACGCCCTTCTCACCGGCGAAGATCTCCCGCATCTCGGCGGGGGCCTTCCAGTGGTTCGTCGGGCCGGCGTCCTCCTCCTTCTCGGAGCAGATGAAGGTGCGGTCCTCGACGCGGGCGACATCGGACGGGTCGGAGGCCGCGTAGTAGGAGTTGGGGCGCTTGATCGGGTCGAGCTTCTTGAACGTCCCCTTGGCGACCAGCTCCTCGGCCAGCCGCTCGTACTCGGCCTCCGAGCCGTCGCACCAGACCACGCGGTCCGGCTGCGTGAGCTCGGCGATCTCGTTGACCCACGAGATCAGGCCCTGGTGGGTGGTCGGGAGGGTGTCCGGGGAGTTGGGAGCCGCGATGTCGCGCGCCACGATCGCTCCTAAATGAGGGGTATGGAGGTTGATGCCCCGTGGGGGCTGCGACCCGGACGCTGCGCCTCCCGTTCCACTGATCCCAGTGGGCGCTCATCCGGTGCCGACGGCACTCATTTGATCATCCGACCGTTTCGCCCATATGTCCAGGGGGCCTCACACCTGAGCGACGTGAGGATTCCCACTCGATACGCAGATTTCACCTTCCGATTGCCGTCCGCCTCCGCTCACGGCCGCACGAGTGAGGGTGGGGGCAGCCCCAGGACGGAAAAGGGGGGAGGCTCCATATCTGTCGCCTACGGTCCCGTAGGTACGATGCCCGCCATGAGCGCCGCCGCAGAGCCCAGCGAAATCCCCGCAGCAGAGCCGTCGTTGCTGAAGCCGATACTGCGCGGCTGGCTGCACGCGGGCATGTTCCCCGCCGTGCTGATCGCCGGCATCGTCCTGACCGCTCTCGCCGACTCCACGCGGGGCCGCGTCGCCTGCGGGATCTACGTCCTCACGGCCTGTCTGCTCTTCGGGGTCAGCGCGCTCTACCACCGGGGGAACTGGGGGCCGAAGGCCGGCGGGGTGCTGCGCCGCCTCGACCACGCGAACATCTTCCTGATCATCGCGGGCACCTACACCCCGCTGACGATGCTCCTGCTGCCCGAGGCGAAGGGGCAGTGGCTGCTGTGGGGCATCTGGGCCGCGGCGGCGGCCGGCATCGTCTTCCGCGTCTTCTGGGTCGGCGCCCCGCGCTGGCTCTACACCCCCTGCTACATCGCGATGGGCTGGGCCGCGGTCTTCTTCCTCCCCGACTTCATGCGGGAGGGCGGCATCGCGGTGCTCGTCCTCGTGATCGTCGGCGGGCTGCTCTACAGCGCGGGCGGGGTCATCTACGGCATCAAGCGGCCGAACCCGTCGCCGCGCTGGTTCGGCTTCCACGAGGTCTTCCACTCGCTCACGCTGGCCGCGTTCGTCGTGCACTACGTCGGGATCTCGCTGGTGGCGTACCAGCACGCCTGATCCGTACGAGCTTCTCCTTCAGGGCCGCGGCACTCGCCGCGGCCCTTTCGCGTGCCCAGAGAGAGAGTTTTGATTGACATCCACTCCCAAGTGAGAGCTACTCTCATTTCATGGCTACTGTCACTGCACAGACGGAAGCGCGCCCGGACCCCCGGCGCTGGTGGGCCCTCGGGGCCCTGGTCGCGAGCATGCTCGTGCTCGGCTTCGACATGACGATCCTCAACGTGGCGCTCCCGAGCATCGCCGCGCAGCTCGGCGCCGACACGGGCGAGCAGCAGTGGATGGCGGACTCCTACATCGTGGTGTTCGCCGCGCTGATGCTCCCGGCGGGACTGCTCGGCGACCGGTTCGGGCGGCGCCGCATGCTCATCGGCGGGCTCGGCGTCTTCCTCGCCGCGTCCGTCGTCGGCGCGCTCTCCTCCGAGGTGACGTGGGTGATCGCGGCCCGCGCGCTCATGGGCGTCGGCGCGGCCTTCGTGATGCCGCTCGCCATCTCCGTCCTGCCCGGCCTGTTCCCGCGCGCCGAGCAGACGAAGGCCGTCGCCATGATCTCGGCGGCGTCCGCGCTCGGCCTGCCGCTCGGCCCGATCATCGGCGGCTGGCTCCTGGACCACTACTGGTGGGGCTCGGTGTTCGTGATCAACGTGCCGATGGTCGCGATCGGCATCACCGCCTGCCTGTTCCTGCTGCCGGAGACCCGCGACCCGGCCGCGCCCCGCGTCGACGTCCTCTCCACGGTCCTCACCGCGGTCGGCCTCGGCGCCCTCATCTACGCGATCATCGAGGGCCCCGGCAAGGGCTGGAGCAGCGGCACCGTCCTCGGCTCCTTCGCGGCGGCCGCCGTCCTGCTCACCGCGCTCGTGCGACGGGAGCGCCGCAGCCCGCGCCCCATGCTCGACCTGTCCCTGCTCGGCAACCGGGGCTTCCTGACGAACACGCTGCTCGCCACGCTCGGCATGTTCGTCATGTCCGGCCTGATGTTCGTGCTGCCCCAGTACCTGCAGGCGGTGCTCGGCACGGACGCGCTCGGCACCGGGGTGCGGATCATCCCCATGATGGGCGGGATGCTGCTCGCGGCCCGGCTCGCACAACCCCTCGTCGACCGGTTCGGGGCACGGTCCGTGATCTGCGTGGCGCTGGTCGTGCTCGCGTTCGCCGGGTTCCTCGGGGCGCGGACCACCGTCGACTCCGGGTACGGGTTCACGGCGCTGTGGCTGAGCATCGCCGGCGTCGGCTTCGCGTTCGCCATGATCCCCGCGATGAGCGGGGCCCTCACCACCCTGCCCAAGGACGAGGCGGGCCGCGGCTCCGGCCTGCTCAGCACGGTGCGGCAGACCGGCAGCGCGCTCGGCGTCGCGCTGCTCGGGGCGCTGGTCGCCGGGGCGTACTCCGCGCACCTGGACACGGGCGGGCTGCGCGGCGCGGCGGCGGACGCGGCCGGGGACTCGGTGATCGGCGCGCACGTCGTCGCGGGGCGGCTCGGCGACCGGGCGCTCGCCGCGTCCGCCGACGCCGCGTACCTGCACGGCATGGACCTGGCGCTCGTCGTCATCGGCATCACGGCGCTCGCCGCGGCCGTGCTAGCGGCGGTCCTCATGCCCGGCCCCCCGGCGACCGGCGGGCCCGGCAAGCAGGTGGCCCCGGTCGGCGCCGATGCCCGAGAATGAGGGTCATGGCCGCCTCAGCACAGACCTCGGAGCCGCGCATCGGGCTCCGGGAGCGCAAGAAGATCAAGACCCGCACGGCGATCCGCGAGGCGACGTACCGCCTGATCCGGGAGCAGGGCTACGACGCGACGACCGTCGAGCAGATCGCCGAGGCGGCGGAGGTCTCCCCCTCCACGGTGTTCCGCTACTTCCCGACCAAGGAAGACATCGTCCTCACCGACGAGTTCGACCCGATCCTCGAACGGGAGCTGCGCGCCCGCCCCTCCGACGAGTCCATCGTCGACTCCCTGCGGCACGTGATCGACCACAGTCTGCAACTCGCCGTGCAGAGCGAGGACCCGGAGACCTCGCGGCTGCGGATGCGGTTGCAGGTGGAGGTGCCGGCGGTCCGGTCACGGATGATGGAGTCCATGTCCGTGACCGGGCAGATCGTGTGCCGGGTCGTGGCGGAGCGGACGGGGCGGGATCCCGGGGATCTCGAGGTCCGGGTCTACGCGATGGCGGTCGTCGGAGCGCTGATGGAGGCCACGATGTACTGGGCCGAACGCCCCGACTCCGTCGAGTTGCGGGAAGTTGTTCTGCGCGCCTTGGACACGGTGCAGCGGGGCCTTTGAGGGGTCGAGTGCCGGGTGCGGGTGGGTGGGGGCTGGTCGCGCAGTTCCCCGCGCCCCTGAAACGCT
>NZ_JBHYTK010000036.1:0-7394 GCF_042749255.1 Streptomyces sp. NPDC059524
CTCGCGGCGGCCGCCTCGCTCCTGGCGTCGGCCGAGCGCCCGGCGCTGGTGCTCGGCGGCGGCGCGCGCGGAGCCGCCGACCTGTGCCTGGCCCTCGCGGAGCGGCTCGGCGCTCCGGTGGCGACGACGGCGAACGGCAAGGCGATCGTCGACGAACGGCATCCGCTCTCGCTCGGTGTCTCGCTGCACAGCCCCGCCGTGCAGAAGTGGCTGGCGTCCCGCGACGTGGTCCTGGCCGTCGGCACGGAGCTGGCCGAGGCCGACCTGTGGACCGAACTGCCTCCACTGCAAGGCGCGTTGGTCCGGGTCGACGTCGATCCGGAGCAGATGTACGGCGACCATCCGGCGGACGTCCCCCTGGTGGGCGACGCGGAGGTGGCCCTGAGCGGTCTGCTGGACGCGCTCGAAGGCTCCGCACGGCGCACCCCGGTCGAGGAGCAGTTGGCCGACGCGCCGGCCGCCCTGCGCACGGCCCGCGACGACGAGACACGCACGCGTGACGCGCTGTGGCGCCCCTACCTGGACGCGATCGGCACCGTCCTCGCCCCGGACGCGATCGTGACCTCCGACAGCGCCCAGTGCTGCTACTACGGGGCACTGCCGCACCTGCGCCTCGGCCCGCGGGCCCGCTATCTCCACCCGACCGGGTTCGGCACCCTCGGCTACGCCCTGCCGGCCGCGATCGGCGCCAAGACCGCCCGTCCGGAGCGCCAGGTCGTGGCCCTCAGCGGCGACGGCGGCCTCCAGTTCAGCGTCCAGGAGCTCGCCACGGCGGCCCAGTCGGGGCTGCCGCTCCCCGTCGTCGTGTTCGACAACGCGGGTTACGGCGAGATCCGCGACGAGATGAACGCCCGCGGCGACGCCGCGCTCGCCGTCGACCACGCGCGCGTGGACCTGCCCGCGCTCGCCCGCGCCTACGGAGGCCACGGCGCCACGGCCCGCTCCCCCGAAGAGCTGGCCCGCCTCCTGGAACACGCCCTGACCGTGCCGGGCCCCACCCTCATCACCGTCCCCGAGGAGACCGCATGACCACGCCCACGCCCCCGCTGGTCCAGCTGACCTGGACCGACCACGTCACGGGCCGCACCGGCCACCTGGTCGTGGACCGCCTGGTCCGCGGTGTCTCCAGCGGCGGCCTGCGCATGCGCGCGGGCTGCACCCTGGATGAGGTCGCGGGCCTCGCGCGCGGCATGACGATGAAGGAGGCCCTGCACTACAACCCGCAGGGCCGCTACATCCCGCTCGGCGGCGCCAAGGGCGGCATCGACTGCGACCCGAGGGACCCGGAGGCGTACGGCGTCCTGGTGCGCTACCTGCGGGCGATGCGCCCGTACGTCGAGTCGTTCTGGACGACCGGCGAGGACCTCGGCCTGACGCAGGACCTCGTGGACCGGGCGGCGGAGGAGGCGGGGCTCGTCTCGTCGATCCAGGCCGTGTACCCGCTGCTCGACGACGAGGCGAGCGCCCGCGCGCGGCTCGCCGACGCGTTCGCCGTCGAGGTCGACGGCATCGGCCTGGACGAGCTGGTGGGCGGCTGCGGCGTCGCCGAGTCCGTGCTGGTGGCCCTCGACCGGGCCGAGGTGCCGTACGCGGGCACCCGGGTCTCCTTGCAGGGCTTCGGCACCATGGGCGGCGCCACGGCCCGATTCCTGGCCCGGGCGGGGCTGCTGGTCGTCGCCGTCGCGGACCTCAAGGGCACGATCGTCAACGAGGCGGGGCTCGACGTCGAGGCGCTGCTCGCCGCGCGGGACGCGTACGGCACCGTGGACCGGGCGGCGCTGCGCCCCGAGGACCGTGAACTGCCGGGCGACGCCTGGCTGTCGGCCGACGCCGACGTGCTGGTGCCGGCCGCCGTGTCGTACGCGGTCGACGCCGGGAACCAGGAGCGGGTGACCGCGCGTTGGATCGTCGAGGCGGCCAACATGCCGGTGCTCGCCGACGCCGAGGAGCTGCTGGCGCGGCGCGGCATCACCGTGCTGCCGGACGTGGTGGTCAACTCGGGGACGAACGCCTGGTGGTGGTGGACGCTGTTCGGTGACATCGGCGCGGACGCCGACGAGGCCTTCGCGCACATCCGGCGCTCCATGCGGGCGCTGATCGACCAGATGCTGTCCCGCGCGGAGGCCGACGGCACGACGCCGCGCGCCGCCGCGCACGCCATCGTCGCCGACCGGCTGCCCGTCATCGCGGAGCGGTTCGGGTGGTACAGGTGACCGGCCCGGCGCCGGTGAACCTGGACGCGCTGTACGACCCGGCCTCGGTCGCGGTCGTCGGCGCGTCCGACAATCCGGAGAAGTGGGGATACTGGCTCGCCTCCGGGGCGCTGAGCGGCCGTGACCGGCGCGCCGTCCACCTGGTCAACCGCCGGGGCGGCCAACTGGAGGGCGCCCGGTTCCTGCCCGATCTGGCGGCGCTGCCGGCGCCGCCGGAGCACGTGGTCGTGGCGGTTCCGGCGCCGCACGTGCGGTCGGTCGTCGCCGAGGGGCTCGCGGCCGGGGCACGGTGCTTCACCGTCATCACGTCGGGCGGTGCGGGCGCCGCCGAGGAGCGGGCCCTCGCGGAGCTGATCACGTCGAACGGCGCCCGGTTGCTCGGCCCCAACTGCATGGGCGTCGTCGACACGACCAGCCGGCTGCGGCTGAGCTGGGGCGACTTCCCTTCGGGCGGGCTCGGCCTGGTGTCGCAGAGCGGGAACCTGGCCCTGGAGATCGGCCGGCATCTCGCCCGCGCGGGCCAGGGGTTCTCCCGCTTCGTGTCGCTGGGCAACCAGCGGGACATCGACGCGGCCGACGCCCTGGAGTCCCTGATCGAGCACGCGCCCACGCGCGCGATCGCCGCGTACGTGGAGGACTTCCGGGACGGCCGGCGGCTCGCGCGCGTGCTCGCCGCCGCGCACGAGGCCGGAAAGCCCGTGCTGCTCCTCACCGTGGGGCGCAGTGCGGCATCCGGGCGTGCGGCGGCCTCGCACACCGGCGCGCTCGTCAGCCCGTACGCGACCGTCGCCTCCGTCTGCCGTGACGCCGGTGCCCTGCTGCTGTCCTCGGCGGGCGAACTCGTCGATACGGCCGTCTATCTGATGGCTCGTGACCTGCGCGCGGGCCGGGCGGCGGGACGGCCGGTTCCGCCGCGCCGGGTGGCGGTCGTCGGTGACAGCGGCGGCCAAGGAGCCCTGGCCGCCGACGCGTTCGCCGCGGGAGGGCTGGAGGTGCCGGCCCTGTCCAAGGAGACGGTCGCGGCCCTGGACGACGCGCTGCCGCCCGGCGCGGGCCGCGACAATCCGGTCGACCTGGCGGGCGCGGGCGAGGCCGATCTGGGCAACTACGCGCGCGTGGCGGACGCCCTGCTGCGCGGGGGCGATGCCGACGCGGTCGTCCTGACCGGCTACTTCGGTGACTACGCGTCGGCCAACCCGGCGCAGGCCGCGCGCGAGTGCGAGGTCGCCCACGCCCTGGCCGACGCGGCGGCCTCGGCGGGCCGCGACCTGATCGTCCACACGATGGCCCGGGACACGGCGGCTCTCGCCGTGCTGCGCGAGCGCGGCGTTCCCGTCTACGAGCGCGTCGAGCAGGCCGTGACGGCCCTGTCCGGCGCGGCCCTGCTGTCCTCGTGCAACCCCGTCGCTCCCCAGGACACACCGGCGACCTGGTCCGCGTACCCCCTCGACGACGGCGGCTACGAGCACGTACGGGAGTTGCTCGCCTCCTACGGGGTGTCGTTCCCGGTCGCCTCCTTCGTGGAGGACGCCGACGCGGCCGTGCGCGCGGCGGAGGGCACGGGCTATCCGCTGGTCCTCAAGGCGATGGGGCTCGCGCACAAGACGGAGGCGGGCGGGGTGGCCCTGGGCCTCGCCGACGAGGCCGCGCTGCGGGCCGCGTTCGCACGGATGCGGGAGGCGACGGGCGCGGCGCGGTACGTGGTGGAGGCGATGGCCGCGCCGCCGTACGCGCACGAGCTGATCGTCGGGGTGCGGAGGGACGCGGCGTTCGGCCCGGTCGTCGTGGTCGGCGCCGGCGGTGTCACCGCCGAACTCGACGCCGACACGGCCTCGGCCCTCGCCCCGCTGACGCCCGCACGCGCGCGTGAGCTGCTGCTCGGGCTGCGGCGCGCGCCGCTGCTGACCGGGTGGCGGGGTGCGCCCGGCGTCCATCTGGAGGCGGCAGCGGCGGCGGTGTGCGCCGTGGCACAGGCGGCGGCCGACCACCCGGAGCTGGCCGAACTGGAGGTCAACCCGCTCCTGGTGCACCCGGGCGGCGCGCTGGCCCTGGACGCGCACGCCGTCCTGGACGTGGGGGGCACTCCGGTGCGGTGAGACGGACCGCAGCGCATGAAAGGTCCCGCCCGGCCATGGCCGGGCGGGGCCTTTCCCATGTGTCCCGGCCCGGCCGACGACCCGCCGCAGACGCCGAGCGTCCTCCCCGGGTGGCCCGCCGTGCGGCTGGTCACGCCCACGCGGCGGAGCCGCACACCGACACAGCCCCGCACCCCTTACGGGGTGCACTCCCTGGCCCGGCCGCGTCGGCGGCGGATGGCGCACCGCAGGAGGCGAACAGGCCGAGCAACAGACGCTGCTCAGCCTTCATCGGGGGAATGCGACCTGAAGGGTCCGCATTCCCGGGGCGCGGGGAACTGCGCGGCCGGCCACGACGAAAGCCCCGACCGGCAGCATCCCCACACGGCGGAGCCGCACACCGACACAGCCCGCACCCTGGCGAGACGCCCCGTGACGCACCAAGGGATCCCGCCCGGCCGGAGCCGGGCGGGTTCCCCTGTGCGCGGGCGACGCGTCACGTCACTCGCCGGTCAGGACGTCCTCGCGGTCCGACTCCCCGCGGGCCCGCTGCGCCGCCCGCGCCTTGCGGCCCGACGCGTAGAAGAGGAGGCCGATGCCGACGAACAGGAGCAGCGGGAGGACCTGGCTCAGGGTGTACTCCGCGCGCTGGCCCGCGAAGGACGCGGGCAGCGAGTCGGCCGCGTTGCCGTCCGTGCCGAACCAGCCGACGCCGAAGCCGGGCCAGATCAGCACGACCACGGTGAAGGCGACGAGGCCGGTGGCCAGCGCGGCGACGATCCAGGTGCCGAGCCGGCCGCCGGGCACGGCGTAGGGCCGGGGCTGGTTCGGGTACTTGCGGCGCAGCACGACGAGGCTGGGGAAGATGACGACGTACGAGATGAAGGTCGTGCAGATCGTCAGGCCCAGGCCGGCCGCGAAGTACTTCTCCCCGTTCCCGTCGGTGAGGTTCAGGGCGACGACGAACAGGATCGAGGCGAGCACGGCGGACAGGATGTTGACCCGCACCGGCGTGCCGTGCTTCTCGGAGATGTGGCCGAGCCAGGCCGGCCCCGCGCCGTCCGCGCAGGCCACGGCCTGGGCGCGGTGGGCGCCCATGGCCCAGGTGACGCCGGAGGTCAGCAGGCCGATGATGAGACCCGCCGCGGCGACCGCGCCGAACACGGAGCCGAGACCGGTGAGGGTGACCGTGCCGTCGGCCGCGATGGAGCCTCCGTAGACGGTGAAGACGGCCTTGCAGGCGTCGATGAAGCCGCCGAGGCTGCCGATCTCCTTTCCGGGCAGGACGAACAGGATGCCGAGGATCGGGCCGCCGTAGAGGAGCACGGCGGCGAGGCCGGAGCGCAGGATCGACAGCGGGATGTCGCGGCGCGGGTTCTTCATCTCCTCGGCGGCGGAGCTGGGCAGTTCGAAGCCGACGTAGTTGAAGATGAGGACGGGGACGAGCGCGACGAACCCGGCGTACGTGGGGACGAACTCGCCCGCGGGCAGCGTGTGCACGCCGTGCTCCAGGGCGAAGATCACCACGGAGACGAGGAAGAAGCCGAGGAGCACGATGCGGGCGACGGCGCCCGCGATGGGCACCCACTTGCCGATGCGGACGGACTGCACGACGGCGAGGGCGCCGCCCCAGATGAAGATCAGGCCCGCCGCGTACTTCCAGAAGCCGGGCAGCGGGGTGAAGAACTCCTCCCAGGTGGTGAGGGCGATGATGCACAGGCTGCCGCCCACCCAGACCGGGTTGGAGATCCAGTAGAGGAGCTGGTTGACGCCGGCGACGAGCCGGCCGAAGGCCAGCCGGGTCCAGACGTAGGGGCCGCCCTGCACGGGGAACGCCGAGCCGAGTTCGGCGACGAGCAGGCCGTAGGGCAGGAAGAACACGAGGGCGAGGATCGCCATCCAGGTGATGCCCTGGGGGCCCTGGGCGGCGACGGAGCCGATCGTGTCGAGTCCGACGAGGGTGCAGATGAGGAAGAACAGCACGTCCAGGCGGCGCAGATCCTTGCGCAGCCGGGAACGCTGCTCGCCCCAGCCCTCGGAGAGGTCGGGGGCGTCCGGGGCGGGCGGGGGCGTGGGGACGGGCGGCGCTTGGGTCACTGAGGGCTCCTGGCGACGACAGGACTGCTCGGTCGGGGACGGGCGGTGCGGGCGGCCGGGGAGACCGCGGGTGCTTCTCGTGGACCGGCTATTGACTGAATGGCCAGTCAGTAGAGAGCGGGTAGGTGGACTGTGGCGCGCGCCACGAGAGGGTGTCAAGAGCCGTGCACGAAGCGGTTGGGGACGCGATCGCGCACGCGGCGCCGGACCCCGGCCCGGAGCCGGTCCCCGTAGCCGCCCTGACGCGATCCCGGATGCCGCTTCGCCGCGACGGCAACTAGGGTGACCGGGTGACCAGAGTCCGGTTGAGCGTGGCCGAGCGGCGCGAGGAGCTGCTGCGGGCCGCCATCGAGCAGATCGAGGCGCGCGGGGTCGCCGCCGTGCGCATCGCCGACGTGGCATCGGCGCTCGGCGTGAGCAACGCGCTGGTGCTGTACCACTTCTCGACGAAGGAGAAGCTCGTCGCGGCGGCGTTCACGTACGCCGCCGAGGGCGATCTGGCCCATCTGCGCAAGCTGCTGGGCCGCCGCACGAGCGCGCTCAAGCGGCTGCGGGCCGCGGTGCGCTGGTACGGTCCGACGGGCCAGGCCAAGGGCTGGCGGCTGTGGATCGAGGGCTGGGCGGCGGCGCTGCGCGACGACGCGCTGCGGGAGGTCACGCGCGAGCTCGACCGGCGCTGGAAGGCGGAGCTCGCCGAGGTGATCTCGCAGGGGGTCGCGGCCGGCGAGTTCGTGTGCGCCGATCCGATGGCGGCGGCGCTGCGCCTGACGGCGCTGCTCGACGGTCTGGCGGTGCAGATGACGGCGTACGACGGGACGGTGTCCCGGGCTCGGACGCAGGAGTGGGCGGACGAGGCCCTGGCCCGGGAACTGGGCCTGGACCGGGCGGAGTTGACCCGGGCGGCCCAGGCCTGAAGAGTGGGGGGGGGGGGCGCCGGGCGGGCCGGCCCCCCCCCCGACCGCCGGGAGGTAGCGGTCGAGGTCGACGACCCCGGTCTCGACCAGGGACG
>NZ_JBHYTK010000036.1:7404-51093 GCF_042749255.1 Streptomyces sp. NPDC059524
GGGTGCGCGGGGGGGGGGGCCCGCGCCCGGGCCCGGGCTCGGGCGGGGGCCCGGGGGGCTGGGCCCCGGGCCGCCCCCGCCCTCACGGGCCCCCCCCCCCCCCCGGCCCCCCACCGCTCACGAAACGGCGACCCGAGGCGGGCCCAGGGGGCCGTCACGGCTCACGTCAGGGGGAGCATTGAACTGGGGCTGGGCGGAGTGGGCAATCAGCGGCGCGGGCGCCGCCTTCCTGATCACGGCAGCGGTCGGGCTGCGCACTCAACCCGACGGGCCGCCCGAGGCCCGCGTCAGGCACGGCCTGTACCGCGTCCTCCTGCCGTTCATGCTCGGCTGGGCTTTCTTCCTGCTCTGGCTCCCCCGAGCCCTCGGCGCACCGTGGTTCGTCTCGGACCTCTGCCGGCTGGTCGCCATGGCACCCGTCGTGCTGCTCGCCGTCGCGGCGCGACGCCGGGCGCGCTGACCCGGCCGGCAGAGGTCCGGGACCTCGCAGGGTCAGGAAGCCGACTCCAGGTGGGCCTTGATGGCGTGCGGGTCGAGGATGCCCTTGGCCTCGACGCGATCGCCGGAGGACTCGCCGCGCAGACGGCGGCCGATCCAGGGCACGAGGAACTCGCGGGCCCAGTGGATGTCGTCGCGCCGCACCTCGAAGGTGCCGCGGGGCGGCAGCGGGGGCCAGGCCTGCTCGGGGTCGGCGGGCACGTCCACGCCGAGGACCTGCCCGGCGCGCAGGGCGACGCGGGTGTGCCCCTCGGGCGAGAGGTGCAGCCGGTCGTCGTCCCAGGCCCGGCGGTCCTGCACGGAGCGCAGGGACCACAGGTCGAGCACCGGGCAGCCGTACCGGTCGGCGATGGCGCGCACGTGCATGTTGTACGTGGCGATCTTGCCGCGCAGATGCTTGAGGACGGCCACGTCGCGGGTGTCGAAGCCGGTGGCGACGAGGACGGTCCCGGCGGCCTCGGAAAGCCGGGCCACGGCCTTCTCGAAGCGCTCGGCCACGTCGTCCGGGTCGGTGCCGGGACGGATGATGTCGTTGCCGCCGGCGACCAGGCTCACCAGGTCGGGGGCGAGCTCCAGGGCCTTGGGGAGCTGGTGCTCGACGATCTGGTCGATGAGCTTGCCGCGCACGGCCAGGTTCGCGTACTGGAACGTGTCCTCGGGGACCCGGTCGTCGAGGAGGACGGCGAGCCGGTCGGCCCAGCCCACGAAGCTGCCGTCGGGCCCGGGGTCCCCGACGCCTTCGGTGAAGCTGTCCCCCACCGCCGCATAGGACCGAATCGTGCCGCCGCTGAGTGATCTCGATTCGTTTGCCACGACCACACATCCTTCACCCTGACCTGTGACCTACGCGACCGTAGCCAGGGGTTGACGAGTGGTGAGATACAGCACTCGGCGCCCGGGGAATATCCGGGCGCCGAGTGTGGATCATGCGCGTGGGTCAGATGGAGACGCCGTGCGCGCGCAGGTACGCGACCGGGTCGACGTCCGAGCCGTAGTTCGGGGTGGTGCGGATCTCGAAGTGCAGGTGCGGGCCGGTCACGTTGCCGGTCGCGCCGGAGAGGCCGATCTGCGTGCCGGCGGAGACGGCCTGGCCGGCCGAGACGCCGAGCTGCGACAGGTGGGCGTACTGCGAGTAGTGGCCGTCGGCGTGCTGGATGACGACCTGGTTGCCGTACGCGCCGCCGTTGCCGGCGGAGACGACGGTGCCCGCGGCGATGGCCTTGATCGGGGTGCCGGTGGGCACGACGAAGTCGGTGCCGGTGTGGTAGCCGCTGGACCACATGCTGCCGTTCTGGTGGTACGGCGTGCCCTCGGTGGCGTCGACCGGCTTCACGTAGGCGGCGGTGGAGGTGCTCGCCTGGGTGGCCGTGGTCTTCGCGGCGCCGCCGAGGGTGAGCTTCTCGCCGGGCTTGATCAGGCCGGCGTCGGAGCCGATCACGGACTTGTTGTCCGCGTAGAGCTTCTTCCAGCCGCCCTCGACGTTCTCCGCCTTGGCGATCTTGGAGAGCGTGTCGCCGGCCTTGACCGTGTAGGTCTGGGCGGTGGCGGCCTGCGCACCGGTGGCGCCGATCAGCGGCAGCGCGAGCGCGGCACCACCGACGGTGGCGACGGCGGCGGCGCGGCCGAGACGGAAGGACTTCGGGCGGCGGTGCTTACCCTGTGCGGGCATGACGAGATTCCTCTCCGTCGCCTGCGAGGTGAGCTGTCGGGTTCGGACGGGAGATGTCCGGCCGCACCCTTGCCATTCCTGACAGGGACACGACTTCACCCCGAGCCGCTGTGGGGAATTCCCGGGCGGCGTTCTTGCCTGTGGGTCCCCCGCTCCTGCCGTCACGGGTCGTAGTGAGGAATCCGGGCGGCGGCAGGACTAGGCGTTCCGACCGGAATGAGACGTGACCGTAGGGCAGCAGGAAACGAAGCGACAAGTTCCGAATTCCCTCTGACCTGCCTTTTCTTGATCGTTCACGCCTTTCCTGCGTCACCCTGCGTCTATCCCGCCCGCTTTACCGGCGCCTTACCCTAAGGAATTCCCGGGAAAGCCGTCCGGAAGATCCGCCACGGACCGTCACGGATATGACGCTGCTCACGCGACGGGCGACAACGTCCGCAAATCTGCGGACAGTTAATGACGTATAGGCCAAAACGGACACATGGTTGCCCTCTAAATCCATGTCGTATCGTCGGGAGCGCGCCCGCCGGCGAGCAGCGCCGGTGACCCGACCGGGAGGAGCACCCGTGACGCAGCACGCCCCGTCCACCGAGCCCGAGCTGACCGGAGTGCGCAACTTCCGCGACGTGGGCGGCCTCCCCACCGTGGACGGCCGGCGCGTGCGCCCCGGCGTGCTTTTCCGCAGCGGACACCTCGCCCACGCCACGGCCGAGGACGCGGCGTTCCTCTCCGGGCTCGGCCTGCACACGATCTTCGACTTCCGCAACGCGGCGGACCAGAAGCTGGAGGGCGCGGACGTCGCGCTGCCCGGCGTGCGCAATGTGAACCTGCCGCTGTCCGACCCGGCGGACGGCTCCGAGTTCTGGAAGATGGTCCGCGACGGCGACATGGACCAGCTCCGGTCGCTCCTCTCCGGGGGCCGCGCCGCGGACCGCATGATCAACTCGTACCGGTCGATCATCACGGACCGCACGGCCGAGCACGGCCGGGTGCTGCGCGCCGTCGCCGAGGACAGCGTGCCCGCGCTGATGCACTGTGCGGCGGGCAAGGACCGGGCCGGTCTGTCGATCGCCGTGACACTGCTCGCGGTCGGCGTCGAGCGCGAGGCCATCGAGGCGGACTACCTGGAGTCGAACGCGAAGCACCGCCGCTACAAGGTGCACCGCAGCTCCACGTCCCCGGACGCCTACTCCCCCGAGGTCATGGAGCTGCTCAGCCCGCTGTTCGACGCGCGCGCCGAGTACCTGCGCGCCGCCTTCGAGACCATCGAGCAGCACTGGGGCGGCACGGAGCGCTACTTCGCGGAGGGTCTCGGGCTCACCGCGGCCGACCGGGACCGGCTGCGCGAGCGCCTGCTCGTCTGACGGCTGCGGCTACCGGTTCGCGCCCAGGGTGAAGAGCAGGTAGATGAACCCGGCGAAGGCGTGCCCCGCGAAGACGTAGAGGAGGACGCGCACCAGGATGCCGCGCGGCATCTTGTCCTCGATGTTGCGGGCGGCGGGCTTGGGGGCGTCGGTGGGCTCGGTCGCGTCACTCATGTCGGGCCTCTCAGACCTCTCGGATCGGAGCCGACGCCGGGCCGAGGCACAGGGCGGCGGTCGGACTCTGCAGCAGGGTGTGGACGAAGAGCAGCTCAGCCCCGGACCGGTCCGCCGCGGCGATGCGGTGCGGGGTGAGCGAGTCGAAGTGGGCACTGTCGCCCGGCTCCAGGCGGTACGAGGTGTCGCCGAGGCGCAGCTTGAGCCGCCCCTCCAGGACGTACAGCCACTCCTCCCCCGGGTGCACCCGCACGATGTCGCCCTGGGTCCCGTACGGGACGTGGACGCGCAGCGACTGCATGGCGCGGCCGGGGGAACCGGCCTGGAAGTAGGTCCAGCCGCCGGCCTCGGTGGGCTCCATGGCGGCGGACCGGACGACGGCGTCGCGGTCGGCCGGGGTCTCACCGAGCAGCTCGGAGACCGTGGTGCCGTAGATCCGGGCGAGTCCGAGCAGCATCGGCAGCGAGGGCTGGCGCTGCCCGGTCTCCAGGCGGGACAGATGGGCCGGGGACAGACCGGCGGAGCCGGCGGCGGCCTCCAGGGTGAGGGAGGCGCGGCGGCGCAGGGCACGCAACTGGGGTGCGACGGCGGGCAGCTCCGGCGGTTCCGGAGTACCCTCCGGGGAGGCAGGGCTCATGCTGACGATTCAGCCAGAAGCCTGCCTCTCCGGCAAATTGCTTGCCTCAGAGGCAAAATTTCCCGCGGTTTCCGGTCACCGGCCGCCCGTCGCTCCCTGCCGGTCCCTGCTCCCGGTCACCCGCCTCCGGTCACCGATTGGCCACCGCCTGCTTGATCAGGGTCTTGCTGAAGTCCCACATCAGCCCGCCCCCGCTGTGCGCGTCGTCCATGACGGCGGTGAACGCCTCGACGAACCGCTCGACGTCCGCCTCGTCGACGACCAACGGCGGGATCAGCTTGATGACCTCCAGATGGTCCCCGGAGACCTGGGTGAGGATCCGGTGCTTCTGGAGCAGCGGCACCACGACCATCTGCGCGAACAGGCCCTTGCGGGCGGCCTGCAGCATGGTCCAGCGGCTGCGCAGCTTCAGGGACTTGGGCCGGCCGAACTCGATGCCGATCATCAGGCCGCGCCCGCGCACGTCGCTGAGCAGCTCGTAGCGGTCGGTCAGCGCGGCCAGCCGGGAGGACAGCAGGCCGCCCATGGCGCGGGCGTTCGCGACGATCTGGTCGTCCTCCATGACGGACAGGACGGCGAGCCCGGCGGCCATCGCCTGCGCGTTGGAGCCGAAGCTCGCCGAGTGGACGAGGACCCGGTCCATGGACGAGTAGACCTTCTTGAAGATCCAGTCCTTGCCCAGCGTCGCGCCGACCGGCACATAGCCGCCCGACAGCGCCTTCGCGACGCACACCAGGTCCGGCTCGACCCCGTCCTCGTGCTGGTACGCGTAGAAGTCGCCGGTGCGGCCGAGGCCGGTCTGCACCTCGTCGGCGATGAGCAGCGCCTTGTGCTTGTGCAGCAGTTCCTGGGCGGCGCGCAGATAGCCGGGCGGCGCCTCGTGCACGCCCTTGCCCTGGATCGGCTCGACGATGAGGGCGGCGACGTCCCCCTGCTTCAACTCCCGGGCCAGGGCGTCGAGATCGCCGAGCGGGACGGCGGTGTCGGGCAGCAGCGGGGCGAAGCCGTCGCGGAAGCCGTCCTCCCCGTTGACCGAGAGGGAGCCCGTCGTCAGGCCGTGGAAGGCGTGCGCGCAGTACAGGACGCGCGGCTTGCCGGTCGCGTACCGGGCGAACTTCAGGGCGGTCTCGACGGCCTCGGTGCCGCTGTTGCCGAAGAACACCCGGTCCAGGTGCGGGCTGTGCGCGATCAGCTTCTCGGCCAGCAGCCCCGGCAGCGGCTGGCAGTCGAACCGGGTGAGGTCGGCGAGCGAGGCGTCGAGCACGTCGTGCAGCGCCTTGCGCACCACGGGGTGGTGGCGGCCGAGGCCCATGACGCCGAACCCGGCGAGCATGTCCAGGTAGTCGTGGCCCTCGGCGTCCCAGAAGTGCGCTCCCTCGGCCCGCTCGTAGACCTTGTCGAAGCCGATGGTGTGGAGCATCTTCGGCAGCTGGTGGTTGAGGTACCTGGCGTGCAGCTCGTACCGTTCGGCGCCGCGCTCGGCGAGCAGCGTGCCGAGGTCGAACTCCTTGCTCATGCGTCGTTCTCCTTGCCGGCCTTGAGGCCGAGACTCGTACCGATCCGGCCCGCGATCTCGACGGGGGTCAGACCGATGTCGGCCAGCACCTCGCCGCGTTTGGCGTGGGCCAGGAACTGCTCGGGGATCCCGAACCGCCGTACGGGCACGTCGACCTCGGCGTCCCCGAGCGCGAGCGCGATCGCCGCGCCGACGCCCGCGCTGCGGCTGTTGTCCTCCACGACGGCGACCAGGTCGTGCTCCGCCGCCAGCGGGGCGAGGTCGGGATCGACGGGCTTGACCCAGCGCGGGTCCACGACCGTGCAGCCGACGCCGCGCGCCCGGAGGAGGTCCGCCGTCTGGAGGCAGACCGGCGCCATGACGCCCACGGAGACGAGCAGCACGCGCGCCTCCGTGTCCCGGCTCAGGACGTCGAGGCCGCCGATCCGGTCGACGGCCGGCACCGACGGGCCCACCGACTCCTTCGGGAAGCGCAGCACGGTCGGCGCGTCGTCCACGGCGACCGCCTCGCGCAGCTGGGCGCGCAGCTGGTCGGCGTCGCGCGGCGCGGCGATCCGGAGGCCGGGCACGACCTGGAGCATCGACATGTCCCACATGCCGTTGTGCGAGGGGCCGTCCACACCGGTGACACCGGCCCGGTCGAGCACGAACGTCACCCCGCACTTGTGCAGGGCCACGTCCATGAGGACCTGGTCGAAGGCCCGGTTGAGGAACGTCGCGTAGACGGCGACGACGGGGTGCAGCCCTCCCGTGGCGAGCCCGGCGGCCGAGACGGCGGCGTGCTGCTCGGCGATGCCCACGTCCCAGACCCGGTCGGGGAACTGCTCGGCGAACTTGGTCAGGCCGACGGGGTGCAGCATCGCCGCGGTGATCGCGACGACGTCCTCGCGCTCCTTGCCGATCCGGGCGATCTCGTCGCCGAACACCGAGGTCCAGGACGGGCCGTTGGAGGGGGCGAGCGGTTCGCAGGTCAGCGGGTCCATGACGCCGACGGTGTGGAAGCGGTCGGCCTCGTCGGCGAGCGCCGGCTCGTAGCCGCGGCCCTTCTCCGTGAGGCAGTGCACGAGGACCGGCCCGTGGAAACGCTTCGCGCGGCGCAGCGCGGACTCGACGGCGCCCACGTCGTGCCCGTCGATCGGCCCCACGTACTTCAGGCCCAGGTCCTCGAACATGCCCTGCGGCGCGAACGCGTCCTTGAAGCCCTTCTTCGCGCCGTGCAGCGACTCGTACACGGTGTGCCCGACGACGGGCGTGCGCAGCAGCACGTCCTTGCCCCAGGCGAGGACCTTCTCGTACGAGTCGGTGGTCCGCAGGGTCGCGAGGTGGTTGGCGAGGCCGCCGATGGTGGGCGCGTAGGAGCGCTCGTTGTCGTTGACGACGATGATCAGCGGGCGGTCCTTGGCGGCGGCGATGTTGTTCAGCGCCTCCCAGGCCATGCCGCCGGTCAGCGCGCCGTCACCGATGACGGCGACGACGTGCCCGTGCTCGCCCTGGACCTGCCGCGCCTTGGCCAGGCCGTCGGCCCAGCCGAGCGCGGTCGAGGCGTGCGAGTTCTCGACGATGTCGTGCTCGGACTCCTCGCGGGACGGGTAGCCGGACAGGCCGCCCTTGCCGCGCAGCTTGGAGAAGTCCTTGCGGCCCGTCAGGATCTTGTGGACGTAACTCTGGTGTCCGGTGTCCCACACGAGTTTGTCGACGGGCGACTCGAAGACCCGGTGCAGGGCGACGGTGAGCTCCACCACGCCCAGGTTGGGTCCCAGATGCCCGCCGGTTCTCGCGACCGCGTGGATCAGGAACTCCCTGATCTCTGCGGCCAGTTCGTCGAGTTCCTCCTCGCTCAGCGCCTTCAGGTCGCGCGGTCCCCTGATGTTCTCCAGAATCGTCACGCTCGAGCCCCCTTCCCGTCCGTACTCAAGACCTCAGCTCACGGTGACGTCGGGCGGGCCCGACGCGACGCCGTCCTTCTCCATCTGTTCGGCGATCTTCATCGCCTCGTCGATGAGCGTCTCGACGATCTTCGACTCGGGGACCGTCCGGACGACCTCGCCCTTGACGAAGATCTGTCCCTTGCCGTTGCCGGACGCGACTCCCAGGTCCGCCTCGCGGGCCTCGCCCGGCCCGTTCACGACGCAGCCCATGACGGCCACCCGCAGGGGGACCTCCATGCCGTCGAGCCCGGCGGTCACCTCGTCGGCGAGCTTGTACACGTCGACCTGGGCGCGGCCGCAGGAGGGGCAGGAGACGATCTCCAGGCGGCGCGGGCGCAGCCCGAGCGACTCCAGGATCTGGCTGCCGACCTTGATCTCCTCGACCGGCGGCGCGCTCAGCGAGACCCGGATGGTGTCGCCGATGCCCTCGCTCAGCAGCGCTCCGAACGCGACGGCCGACTTGATGGTGCCCTGGAACGCCGGTCCCGCCTCGGTCACGCCGAGGTGGAGCGGGTAGTCGCAGGAGGCCGCCAGCTGCCGGTAGGCGTTGACCATGACGACCGGGTCGTTGTGCTTCACCGAGATCTTCAGGTCGCGGAAGCCGTGCTCCTCGAACAGGGACGCCTCGCACAGCGCCGACTCGACGAGCGCCTCGGGCGTCGCCCTGCCGTACTTCTGGAGCAGGCGGCGGTCCAAAGAGCCCGCGTTCACGCCGATCCGGATCGGCGTGCCGGCCTCCGAGGCGGCGCGTGCGATCTGCTTGACCTGGTCGTCGAACTTCTTGATGTTGCCGGGGTTGACGCGGACCGCCGCACATCCGGCGTCGATCGCGGCGAACACGTACTTCGGCTGGAAGTGGATGTCCGCGATCACGGGGATCTGCGACTTGCGCGCGATGGTCGCGAGCGCGTCCGCGTCGTCCTGAGTGGGGCACGCGACGCGCACGATCTGACAGCCGGCGGCGGTCAGTTCGGCGATCTGCTGCAGCGTGGCCCCGACGTCCGAGGTCCGGGTCGTCGTCATCGACTGCACGGACACGGGTGCGCCGCCTCCCACGGCCACCGACCCGACCTGGATCCGGCGGCTCACGCGCCGCTCGGCGACCGGTCGGGCCGGTACCTCGGGGAGGCCCAGTGAGACGGGCTCTCCGGTGCTCACGGCGCCGTCACCCACGGTTCCCGGCGACGGTCTCGGTCATCGCGCGCAGGGACTCCTTCAGCGAGCCCATCGTCGCGAGGACCGCGGTCGGCTCGTAGCCGCAGTGCGCCATGCAGTTGGCGCAGCGCGGGTCCTTGCCGCGTCCGTACGCGTCCCAGTCGGTCTTCTCGATGAGCTCGCGGTACGTGGGCACGTAGCCGTCGCTCATCAGGTAGCAGGGCTTCTGCCAGCCGAACAGGGAGTAGTTCGGGATCGCCCACGCGGTGCACGGGAAGTCGACCTTGCCCTCGAGGAAGTCGAGGAACAGGGGCGAGTGGTTGAGCCGCCAGCGGCGCCGGTTGCCGCCCGCGAAGGCCTTCTTGAACAGTTCGCGGGTCTGCGCGACGCCGAGGAAGTGCTCCTGGTCGGGAGCCTTCTCGTAGGCGTAGGCGGGCGAGATCATCATCTCGTCGACCTTGAGGTCGTCGTTGAGGAAGTTGAGCACCTCGATGATGGTCTGCGGGGTGTCCGTGTTGAAGAAGGTCGAGTTCGTGGTGACCCGGAAGCCGCGCCGCTTGGCCTCCTTGATCGCCTCGACGGCCTCGTCGAAGACACCCTCCTTGGCCACGGACTCGTCGTGGCGCTCCCGGAGCCCGTCGATGTGCACGGCGAACGCGAAGTAGGGCGAGGGCGTGAACTTGTCGATCTTCTTGCGCAGCAGCATCGCGTTGGTGCACAGGAAGACGTACTTCTTCTTGGCCACCAACTGGCGCACGATCTCGTCGATCTGAGGGTGCATCAGGGGTTCGCCACCGGCGATGGAGACCATCGGGGCACCGGACTCCAGGACCGCGCCGACGGCCTGCGCCACCGGCATGCGCTGCTTGAGCACACCGGCCGGGTGCTGGATCTTGCCGCAGCCCTCGCACTTGAGGTTGCACGCGAAGAGGGGTTCCAGCTCGACGATGAGCGGGAACTTGTCCCGCTTGCGGATCTTCTGTTCAGCGAGATACGTCGCAACCTTGATGGACTGACGGAGCGGCATGGCCATCTGGCTCACCTCCGGGGGAGCAACAAAGAACGGTGCCATTCGAAAAAAGCGGGAAGAACGGCACGAAGGACACGGAAAGCCGATAGTCCACCGCGAAGCGTGCCGATCCGGACGAGTTCATGTTCTGGAGAGTCCACGACCACCCGGACGGCCGCAACCGGGCGGCCCTCCGCGGGCCCGGTCGCGGCCGCCGTGCGCAGCGTGGCCGCGGACTCCATGTCGACGGCGATCGCGCCGGTGGCCAGCAGGTCTCCGCGCTCGGGGCCGCGCACCACATGGTCGGAGCCGATCAGCGGCCCCGTGTGCACGGTCCGCCCGGGCACGGCCCTGACCAGCTCTTTCACCAGCAGCTCGGTACCCACACAGGCCGTGCTGCCGTACGGGTCCCGGGTCTCCTCGGCGACGACGAGGTCGCCGGGGTGCATGCCGGGGGCGAGCCCCGCGCAGAACCCGGTGGCGAGCACGGCGGCCTCGCGCAGGTCCGGGCCCGCGAGCGCCCTGCCGGTGGCGCGTTCGGCGGCCCGGGGGCCCATGCCGGTGCGCAGGACCGTGGCCGGGATCCGGGCGCCGCCGGTGCGCAGGGCGAGGTGCTCGATGCCCAGCGCGCAGGCGATGAGCAGCGGCACGGTGTCCGGCGGGCGTGCGGCCGCCGGGTCCTCGGTCATCAGCTCCCCTCGGCCGGGGCCGCGGCGCGGTCCGTGAACGGTTCCCCGTTGACGTACCGGCCCAGCGCGGTCAGCGGGAAGACCTGCCGGTACAGGTGGTAGTTGATGGAGAAGTCCCAGGGGAAGCCGGTGCCGGTGAAGTACGGCTCGTCCCAGGTGCCGTCCTCCGTCTGGGTGTCGGCGAGGAACGCGACGCCGCGCTCGGCGGCCTTGGAGTCCCGCTCACCGGCCGCGAGGAGCGCGAGGAGCGCCCAGCCGGTCTGCGAGGCGGTGGAGACGCCGTGGCCCTTCCAGTCCTCGTAACGGTACGAACGCAGGTCCTCGCCCCAGCCGCCGTCCTCGTTCTGCACCGACTCCAGCCAGGCGACCGCGCGGCGGATCGCGGGGTGCGTCTTCGGCAGACCCGCGGCGACGAGGGCGGGCACGACGGACCCGGTGCCGTAGACGTAGTTGACGCCCCAGCGGCCGAACCAGGCGCCGTTCGCCTCCTGTTCGGCGAGGAGCCACTGGATGCCGCGGCGGGTGCGCGGGTCCCGGGTGCGGCCTTCGACGGCGAGCATCTCGACGACGTGCGCGGTGACGTCGGCGGACGGCGGGTCGATGACCTCGCCGAAGTCGCAGAACGGCAGCCGGTTGGGGAACGGGCTGGTGTTGTCGACGTCGAAGGCGCCCCACGCGCCGTTCTTCGACTGCATGCCCAGGTTCCAGCGCACGCCGCGCTCGATCGCCTTCTCCAGGCGCGGCCGGTCGGGGTGGTTCACCCGGCGCAGGGCGAGGACGACCTCGGCGGTGTCGTCGATGTCGGGGTAGTTGTCGTTGTGGAACTCGAACGCCCAGCCGCCGGGCTCCAGTCGGGGCCTTCGCACCGACCAGTCTCCGGGCCGGTCGATCTGTTCGTCGAGCATCCAGCCGGCGGCCTTGACGAGCGCCGGATGGTCGGCGGGCAGTCCCGCGTCGGCGAGCGCGATGGTCGCCAGGCAGGTGTCCCACACGGGCGACTGGCAGGCCTCGATCATCCGGGCCCCGTCCTCGCGCCACACCGCGAACCGGTCCAGGGACTCCAGGCCGGCCCTGAGGACGGGGTGGTCGAGGTCGTAGCCGAGCAGGTGCAGGGCGATGACGGAGTAGACGGCCGGGGGCTGGATGCCGCCCCAGCAGCCGTCGTTCTCCTGCCGCTCGATGATCCAGCGGGCCGCCGTGTTCATCGCGGCCTTGCGCAGCGGCTTGAGGGCCACCTTCCGGTAACCGTGCATGAGCTGGTCAAGACGCTGGAAGGCGCCGTCCCAACTGGCCACGGGCGCCAGGGGCCTGCGGGGGTTCGGGTTGCGGGGGTCGGTGTGCAGCTCGTCGAGCGGGAAGGGCGCGGGCCGCACCGGACGCTTCGCGGACACGATGGTGAGCGGCACGATGGTCTGCCGGGCCCAGCAGCCGAAGTCGTAGATGTTGAGCGGCATCCACTTCGGGAAGTAGATGAGCTCGGGCGGGAGTTCGGGCAGGTCGTCCCACTTCCACCAGCCGAACAGGGCCAGCCAGATGCGGGTGAAGACGCGGCTGGCCGCGATGCCGCCGCGCTCGCGGACCCACGCGGACGCTCTGGCCATGTGGGGGGCGTCCGGCTCGTCGCCGGCCAGGCGCAGGGCGACGTAGGCCTCGACGGTGGCGGAGAGGTCGCCTGGGCCGCCGTAGAAGGTGGCCCAGGCGCCGTCCTCGCGCTGCTCGCCGCGGATGAAGAGGGCGGCGGCGTCGGTGACGGCCCGGTCGCGGATGCCGAGGAACTGGCGGAGCAGCAGGTCCTCGGCGTCCATCGTCACGTTGGTGTCGAGGTCGCCCTTCCACCAGCCCCGCTCGTCCTGCCGGGCGAGCAGGAACTCGGTGGCACGCTGTATGGCTCGTCCGGCGGCGGCCCGTGCCCCTGCCGCGTCGGGCGTCGCCCCCGCGGGGGCGGTGGTGGCCGCGGTCGCCTCGGGAGCGGGTGCTCCGGTGCTTCCGTCGGTCGTCGCTGTCATGGCTATCCCTTCACGCAGTGGAGCTGAATGCTGGGTAACCGTCGGCCGATGCCCCGGTGGAACACCGGCCGGCGACTGCGAGCTATATGGAGCCGATGGCGATCATCTCTTCCGTACGACGACGAAGTCGGCGAGCGCGGCGAACTGCGCGCGCACCGAGGCGGGCATCTGGACCGTGTCCAGGGCTTCGAGGGCGACGGCGTGCTGGCGCCGGGCCTCCTCGGCGGTCCACTCGCGTCCGCCGGCCTCCTCGATGAGGGCGGCGCGGGCGGCGAAGTCCTCCTCGGTGAAGGTGTCGAAGTCGACGTTCTTGGCGTCGGCGGCGAGGATCTCGCCGAGCCGCTCGGAGGCCGGGCCGCCGGCGCCGAGCGCGGCCACGACGGGCAGCGACTTCTTGCGCTGGCGCAGGTCGCTCCAGGTCTGCTTGCCGGTCGACTCGGGGTCGCCCCAGATGCCGAGCAGGTCGTCGACGGCCTGGAAGGCGAGGCCCAGGTGGTAGCCGTACTTCTCCAGGGCGTCGGCGGTGGCGTCGTCGGCGCCGCCGAGGACCGCGCCGATGGAGGAGGCGCAGGCGAGCAGGGCGCCCGTCTTGTTGCCCTCCATCTCCAGGCACTCCTCGACGGTGACGCGCTCGCGGTGCTCGTAGCTGATGTCCTGCGCCTGACCGTCGATCAGGGCGCGGGAGGCGGTGGTGAGGCGGCGCGTGGCGCGGCCCGCGTCGACGGTCTCCAGCTCGAGGAGCACCTCGTTGGCCAGCGCGAACAGGGCGTCGCCGACGAGGATCGCCTGGGCCGGGCCGTGCACCTTCCACACGGTGTCCCGGTGGCGGCGCTGCTCGTCGCCGTCCATCAGGTCGTCGTGCAGCAGCGAGAAGTTGTGGACCAGCTCCACGGCGACGGCGCCGGGGACGCCGACCTCGGGGGCGGCTCCGGCGGCCTGTGCCGACAGCACGGCGAGTGCGGGGCGCACGGCCTTGCCGCCGTCCCCGTCGGACGGGTTGCCCGCGGCGTCGATCCACCCGAAGTGGTAGGCGGCGACGGTGTCCATGGGCGGGGCGAGGCGCTCGACGGCCGCCTTGAGCACCGGCGTGGCCAGCGTTCGGCCGCGCTCCAGAAGCGCGGTCACGTCCACCGCGTCGGCAGCCGCTTCGGCCGAGGGCACAGGTGGCACAGTCTCTCCTTGTTGTACAGGTGTCGGCGCTTGCGCCGTGGGAAGTTCGATGCTCACGCCGCCTCCCGGAACAGATGGCCGCGGGGGCGGTCGAGGGCGGCGAGGGCCGCGTCGGCGGCGCTGACACCGCTGCGCACCGCGCCTTCCATGGTCGCGGGCCACCCGGTGGCGGTCCACGCGCCGGCCAGGTAGAGGCCGGGGGCCTTGGTGCGGGCCGACGGCCGCAGCGCGCCGACGCCGGGGGCCGGCGCGAAGGTGGCGGTCCGCTCCCGGGTCACGAAGAAGTCGTGGATCTTGGCGCCGCGGGCGGCGGGCAGCAGCCGCTCCAGCTCGGGCAGGTAGCGCTCGCGCAGCACGGCGACGGGTTCGTCGATCTCGTCCTGGGCGGCGGACTGCGAGATCGCCAGATACTGACCCTCGGTGAGCCCGGAGGCCTCGGTACGGTCGAAGACCCACTGCACGGGCGAGCCGAGCGCCGTGAAGAAGGGCTGCTTGAGCACCTTGCGGCCGTAGACGACGTGCAGGTTGAGGATCGGCGCGGTGCCGATGCCGAGCAGTCGCTCGGGGGCGTCCAGTGCGCCGTCGGGCAGCAGGTCGTGGGCTTCGCGCTGGGGCACGGCGAGCACGACGGTGTCGGCGTCGAGGACCTCGCCCGAGGCGTCCGGGCCTTCGGGCACCGCGACCGCCCACCGCCCGTCCTGCGTGCGGGAGACGGAGCTGACACGGGTGCGCAGGGCGATGCGCACACCGGCGGCGTCCAGCGCCTTGCGGGCCAGGGTGTCGTGGAGTTCGCCGAGGGGCACGCGCGCCCAGCCGATGTCTGCGGCGCCGTTCTCCGACAGCAGACCGGTCTTGAAGACCATCGCGGCGAGGCCGAGCGAGGACTGGCCCGCCACCGCGTTCAGGGTCGCTACGCCGACGAGGTCCCAGAGCGCCTCGACGGCGCGCGGCGACTGGCCGTGCGCGGCGAGCCAGGAGCCGAAGTCCTGGGTGTCGAGCGCCGGGTCCAGCGGGTCGAGGGCCTTGAGGGCGAGCGCGGCACGGCCGACCTTGGCCCGCTCGGCCAGGGACAGGTGCGGGTACGTGGCGAGGCTCTTCGCGAGGTGCAGCGGCACGGGCAGCCCGGAGCGGCGCAGCCGGCCGAGCCGGTTCCGGTCGGCGTCGAGCACGGGGACGTCGAGCCGGTCCTGGAGCGGCGCGAGCGCGGTGGCGTCGATGCGGTCGAGGAACCAGCGGTACGCGGTGCAGCAGCGCAGGTACACGTGCTGGCCGTTGTCGACGGTGAGGTCGCCGCGCTTGAAGGAGAAGGCGAGCCCGCCGAGCCGGGGGCGCCCTTCGAGGAGCGTGACGTCCATGCCGCCGTCGGCGAGGGCGAGCGCGGCGGTGACTCCGGCGAGTCCGCCGCCGACGACGACCGCGCTGCGCCTGTGGGTCTCACTCATGCGCCCTCCCCCTCGACGGCCGCGGCGGGTGCGGTGTCCGCGCGGCGGACCGTCGCCTGCTGGGACGCCGGGCCGCGGTGGAGGGTTGCGCGCCGCTTGCGCGGGGCGCCGGGGGCCGGCCGGGTGCCGGGTCGCGGAGTGCTCATCAGGCGCGCCCCCGCAGGGCGGCGCGCGAGACGGTTCTCGCGTCGAGTCCGGACAGGCCGCGCACGGCGACGTAGGCCTTCTCGCGGCCGGGCAGCGAGACGCGGCCGCGCAGGACGCCCTCGGGGTCGCGCTCGATGCGGTCGAGCAGCCGCCGGTAGATGCCGGCCATCGCGGCGACGCAGGCGCCGGAGCGGCGGTCGAGCATGGGCAGCAGCCGGTAGCCCTCGGCGAACAGGGCGCGGGCGCGCCGCACCTCGAAGTGGACGAGGCCCGCGAAGTCCGAGCCGGGCGGCGGGGTGGGCCCGTCGAACCCGGCGGAGCAGCCGAACTTGGCGAGGTCGTCGGCGGGCAGGTAGGTGCGCCCGTCGGCGGCGTCCTCGCGCACGTCCCGGAGGATGTTGGTGAGCTGGAGCGCGAGACCGAGCGTGTCGGCGTACTCGGGCGCCCGCTCGGCTCCGCGCGCCCCCGGTTCGGTGCCGAACACGCCGAGGGAAACCCGGCCGATCGCCCCGGCGACGCAGCGGCAGTAGACCTTGAGGTCGTCCCAGGTCTCGTACGTCTGGCCGTTCAGGTCCATGACGACGCCGTCGATCAGCTCGTCGAGCCCGCCGAGCGGGATCGGGAAGCGGTGCGCGGCGTGCGCGAGCGCGACGGCCACCGGGTCGGTGTCGTCCTCGGCGACCTCGCCGTCGCGGATCCGGGCGAGCAGGGCCCGGGTCTCGTCGAGCCGCTGCGCCTTCACCTCGGGCGCCAGCGTGCCGTCGCCGATGTCGTCGACGCGGCGCGAGAACGCGTACACGGCGGACATGGCGCGGCGCTTCGCGGTCGGCAGCAGTCGGATGCCGTAGGCGAAGTTGCGGGCCTGCCGGCCCGTGACGGTCTCGCAGTAGCTGTATGCGGCGAGCACCGGTGCCGACATCTGCTGGTCAGACTCCACGGCCTTGCTCACCCCTCTCCTCGCAGAGTCGCTCCCGCCTCGCGCAGCAGACGGAGTCGATTGGGCCTGGGCGGTCCGGGCAGGACGTCGTACGAAGCGTCGGTGATCGCGTGCACCGCCGCCTTCCCCCCGGCCACGAACCCGGCCAGCAGCAGCTTCAGCCTGCCGGGGACGCTACCCACCAGGGGGGTGCCTTCATTCAGCAGCTCACGGGCGCGTTCCGCCTCGTACGCGACCAGGGCGCGCACCGATGCGCCGGCGCTCGGCGCCGCGAGATCCGCCTCCTGGACGTGGAACCGGCGCATGTCCTCGGCCGGCAGGTAGATCCGGTCGCGGCCGAGGTCCTCGGCGACGTCCTGCAGGTGCTCGACGATCTGCAGCCCGGTGCAGACGGCGTCGGACCTGCGGATGCGCTCGGGGGTCGCGGTGCCGGTGATGGCGAGCACGAGCCGGCCCACGGGGTTCGCGGACAGCTCGCAGTAGGCGAGCAGCTCGTCCCAGGTCTCGTAGCGGCTGACGAGCTGGTCCTGGCGGTTGGCCCGCACGAGGCCGAGGAAGGGCTCGGGGGTGAGGGAGCGGCGCCGGACGGTGGGCTGCAGGGCGCGCAGCAGGGGGTGGTGCGGGGTCCCGTCGAAGACGCGCGCGAGGTCGGCCTCGAAGGCGTCCAGCATCACCAGCGGGTCGTGCGCCTTTTCGGGTGGCACGCCGAGGTGGCGGGCGTCGGCGCCGCCGGGGTCGAGGTCGCCGTCGCCGATGTCGTCGACGAGGCGCGCGAAGCCGTAGACGGCCATCAGGTCGTCGCGCCAGGCGCGGGGCAGGAAGAAGGGGGCCACCGGAAAGTTCTCGTCGGCGGCCTTGGCGAGCGTCGCGTCCTGCGGGGCCTGCACGGCTTCCGGGCGCACGCGGGGGGATGCGGTCACCGGGTGCGGCCCGCTTCCGCGAGGACGGCGAGAGCCTCGTGGAGCTGGACAGTTTCCGTAGCCATTGCCGTCACATCTCCCGTTCTACACTGCGGACCCAATACATCCTATTTCGGACACGCCGCCCGGCCTCCCGCACGGCGAGCTCTCCCCCTCCGGTCCGGGGTGCCGCGTATTATCGCCCCACTTGCCGCGAATCGGCACCGGTACAGCTTACGTTGTACAACGCGACGTGCCACGACGGGGCATTCCGCGCATCACAACAACACACCGATCGTGGCCAAGATTCCTCCGGGGCAGGGAAGTTGACCCGGCCTTGACCTTGATCGCCACATAGTTGGCAACTACAGACATATCGCAGGCCCCACCGGGTGAACACCGGTGGGGCCTGTGATGACGCGTGCGACGGCGACAGGGTTGAGAAGCTTCACTTACCGGTGAACTTCTCGTACTCCTTGAGCACCTCGTCCGTCGGTCCGTCCATCCGCAGCTCGCCGCGCTCCAGCCACAGGACGCGGTCGCAGGTGTCGCGGATCGACTTGTTGTTGTGGCTCACCAGGAAGACCGTGCCGGCCTCCTTGCGCAGCTCGCGGATGCGGGCCTCGGAGCGCTTCTGGAACTTGCGGTCGCCCGTGGCCAGCGCCTCGTCGATCATCAGGACGTCGTGGTCCTTGGCCGCCGCGATGGAGAAGCGCAGGCGCGCCGCCATGCCGGACGAGTAGGTCCGCATCGGCAGGGTGATGAAGTCGCCCTTCTCGTTGATGCCCGAGAAGTCGACGATCTCCTGGTAGCGCGCCTTGATCTGCTCGCGGGACATGCCCATCGCGAGACCGCCGAGGATCACGTTCCGCTCGCCTGTGAGGTCGTTCATCAGGGCCGCGTTCACGCCGAGCAGCGAGGGCTGGCCGTCCGTGTAGACCTTGCCCTTCTCGGCCGGCAGGAGACCCGCGATGGCGCGCAGCAGGGTCGACTTGCCCGAGCCGTTCGAGCCGATCAGGCCGATCGCCTCGCCGCGGTAGGCGGTGAAGGAGACGCCGCGCACGGCGTGCACCTTGCGCACGCCCCGCTCCTCGCCCCGCTTCAGGATGCGGCTGAGCGCCGCGGTGGCGCTGCCCTTGCCGGTCTTCGCGCCGTTGACGCGGTAGACGATGTGCAGCTCGTCCGCGATCACCGTGGGGACGCGGGCGTCCTGCGTCTTGTCGAGATCAGCCACGGCCGTACCGCTCCTCTGCCTTCCAGAAGTAGACGAAGCCCACGACACCGAAGAGGACCGCCCAGCCGGCCGCGAACGCCCACACGTGCGGGGGCAGGTACGCGGACCCGTAGCCGTCCGCCCGCATGAACGCGTAGCGGATCAGGTCCATGTAGATGGAGGCCGGGTTCCACTGCAGGACGTCGCCGACCCAGGACGGGACGCCCTTCTTGCCTTCGAGCATCGCCGGGATGCTGAACATGACGCCGGACGCGTACATCCAGGTACGCATCACGAACGGCATCAGCTGCGCCAGGTCCGGCGTCTTGGCGCCCGCCCGCGCGAAGATCAGCGCGAGGCCGGTGTTGAACACGAACTGGAGGGCCAGCGCGGGCACCACCAGGAGCCAGGACAGGCCCGGGAGGATGCCGAAGCCCAGCATGATCAGCACCAGCACGATCATCGAGAACAGCAGCTGCTGGAGCTGCTGGAGCGCGAACGAGATCGGCAGCGAGGCCCGCGGGAAGTGCAGCGCCCGCACGAGGCCCAGGTTGCCGGAGATCGCCCGCACGCCCGCCATCACCGAGCTCTGCGTGAAGGTGAAGACGAAGACGCCGGTGACCAGGAAGGGCACGTAGATGTCGTGCGGGATGCCCTTACGGGCACCGAGCAGCAGTCCGAAGATGAAGAAGTAGACCGCGGCGTTCAGCAGCGGGGTCGCCACCTGCCAGACCTGGCCGAGCTTGGCCTGGCTGTACTGGGCGGTCAGCTTCGCCTGCGAGAAGGCGAGGATGAAGTGCCGCCGGCCCCACAGCTGCCGTACGTACTCGTTCAGACCGGGGCGGGCCCCGCTCACGGACAAGCCGTACTTGGCGGCGAGCTCGGCAGGGGAGAGCCCGTCGTCGGGCGACGGGGCCGCGCTCACCGCGACACCGCCGTCATGCGTTGTCTCACTCACAAGGGGAAACTTTCGTCTTCAAAAGCGCAGCCTGGTGGGGCATGGGCGGGAGCCAGGGACCGGGTTCGGCCCGATGCTCTCAGACTCGAGCTTGTCAGATGACAGGAGGTCGTCCCAGTCGGGTCAGGCGCCACACCGTACGCCACTTCATGGGGCGCCGGGGGCCGCAGGGCGACGTCCAGCCCTCCTTGAAGCCGCTGAGCCAGGCCTTCAGCGCGGGACCGGAGGGACGCCGGGCCAGCGTGAGCAGCAGCCACACCCCGAGGTACACGGGGACCAGGGGCGCGGGCAGGTTGCGGCGGGCGAGCCAGACCCGGTTGCGGGCCACCATGCGGTGGTAGACCGCGTGCCGGGACGGGGCCGTGGTCGGGTGGTGCAGCACCATGTCGGCGCGGTAGTCGATCAGCCACCCCGCGTCGAGGGCACGCCAGGCGAGGTCGGTCTCCTCGTGGGCGTAGAAGAACTCGTCCGGCAGTCCGCCGACCTCGGCGACGACCCGGGTCCGCAGGGCGTTGGCCCCGCCGAGGAAGGTCGTCACGCGCGAGGAGCGCATCGGGTCGGCGGCCCGCAGCCGCGGCACGTGCCGGCGCTGGGTCTCGCCGGTCTCCGGGTCCGCGATGCGGAAGCTGATGATGCCGAGCTCGGGGTCGGCGGCGAACGCCTCCCGGCACAGCTGGGCGGTGTCGGTCAGCGGCAGCAGGCCGTCGTCGTCGAGGAACAGCAGCACGTCGACGTCGGAGCCGGACGGGCCGAAGGCCTCGATGCCGACGTTGCGGCCGCCGGGGATGCCCAGGTTCTCGGGCAGCTCGACGGTCCGTACGCCCTCGGGGACGTCCGGGACCGGGGAGCCGTTGCCGACGACGACGACCTGGACCGGGTCGCCCTCCTGCTTGGCGACCGAGTCGAGCAGGGCGCGCAGCTCGGCCGGGCGGTTGCCCATGGTGATGACGACCGCGCCGACCTTGAGCGACGCCGGGGCGGCGCTCACTTGAGCCTGCTGGAGGCGAGGATGGACACGAGGTGCAGCAGCGTCTGCAGCAGGGCGATGCCCGCGAGGACGGCCACGCCGAGGCGCGTGAAGAACAGGTCGCCCCGGATCTGGTCCACGACCGCGAGGACCAGGATGAGCAGCGACGCCTCGATGCCCAGGATCAGCCGGTGGAACTTCAGCGCGGCGGCGGCCCTGCGGGCCAGCGCCATGCCGGAGGAGCGCATCTCGGAGGCGGACTCCTTGACCTGCTCCTTGCCGCTCGCCGCACGGGCGAGGCCGACGAGGTCCGTCTCGGCCTTGATCATGATGGCGCCGAGCGCGGCCAGCGTGCCGAGGAAGGCCCACAGCCAGTCGATCCGGCCGCTCCCCCACAGGTCGGCGGCGCGCAGTCCGAAGCCGACCAGGACGGCCGCGTCGGTCAGGTACGCGCCGACCCGGTCCATCCAGACCCCGGCCAGCGAGTACTGCTTGCGCCAGCGGGCGATCTCGCCGTCGACGCAGTCCAGCAGCAGGTACAGCTGGACCGCGACGACGCCGAGCACGGCGCCCCAGACGCCCGGGACGAGCAGCGCCGGGGCGGCGAGGACACCGCACACCGTCATCAGGTAGGTCAGCTGGTTGGGCGTGACCTTGGTGTTCACCAGGTGGCGGTCCACACGCAGCGAGATCTCGCGCATGTAGAGCCGGCCCATCCAGTGCTCACCGCTGCGCCGGTCCTTCACCCCGGCCGGGTGAACGACCGGGCGCAGTTCAGCTACCGATGGTTTTTGCATAGTCGGCGTAGGCGTCCCTGATCTGGTCGGTGGACAGGTCGAGGTGTTCGAGGATCGTGTAGCGGCCCGGCCGGGTCTGCGGAGCGAACTCCACGACCTTGACGAACTCGTCCACGGTGAAGCCGATCTCCTCCGGCAGCACGGGCAGGCCGTGGCGGCGCAGCACCTCGGCCATGTACGCGGACTCCTCGCGGGCACCGCGCAGGTGCATCGCGAAGGCCGCGCCGAGGCCGCACTGCTCGCCGTGGCTGGCGGCGCGCTTGGGGTAGAGGAGGTCGAAGGCGTGGTTGATCTCGTGGCAGGCGCCGGACGCCGGCCGCGAGTCGCCCGAGATCGACATGGCGATACCGGTCAGGACCAGACCCTCGGCGAGCACCTGCAGGAAGCCGTCGTCGCCGACGCCACCGGGGTGGCGCAGGACGGCCTCACCGGCCTGGCGGGCCATGGCGGCCGCGAGGCCGTCTATGTCCTCGCCGCGCTCCCGGGCGGCCAGCTCCCAGTCCGCGACCGCGGAGATGTTGGACAGGGCGTCGCCGATGCCGGAGCGCACGAAGCGGACCGGGGCCTCACGGATGATGTCGAGGTCGATCACGACGGCGATCGGGTTGGGCACGCCGTAGCTGCCGCGGCCCGCATCGTTGTCGAGGGTCGCGACGGGCGAGCACAGGCCGTCGTGCGACAGGTTCGTCGCGACGGCGACCAGCGGCAGACCGACCCGGGCCGCGGCGAACTTGCCGCAGTCGATGATCTTGCCGCCGCCGAGTCCGACGATCGCGTCGTAGCGGCCGGCCTTCTTCACGTCGTCGGCGAGCTGGATGGCGTCGTCGAGCGTGCCGCCGTCGACCTCGAACCAGTCGGCGTTGGGCAGCGACGGGGCCAGCCGGGTGCGCAGGGCGGCGCCCGAGCCACCGCTGATCGCGATGGCCAGGCGCCCCGTGGACGACGAGATCCTCTGGTCGGCGAGGACACCGGCGAGGTCGTTGAGCGCCCCCGGCCGGATGTCGACGACGACCGGCGAGGGAATGAGCCTCGTCAGTACTGGCACGCGATCTCCCGGGCCTTGGCGAGGTCCTCGTGGTTGTCGATCTCGACCCACGGGACGTCGCCGATCGGAGCGACGTCGACCTTGAAGCCGCGGTTCACGAGCTCCTGGTAGCCGTCCTCGTAGTACAGCTGCGGGTCACGCTCGTACGTGGCCTTGAGGGCGTCGGCGAGCTCGTCGGCCGCCTCGCCCTCGATGAGGGTGACGCCGATGTACTCGCCCGTGGCCTCGGCCGGCTCCATCAGCTTCGTGATCTTCTGGACGCCCTTGGCGGGGTCCACGACGACCTTCATCTCCTCGTCGCCCAGGTTCTTGACCGTGTCGAGCGCGAGGATGATCTTCTTGCCGTCGCCGCGGGCGGCGAGCAGGGTCTTCTCGACGGAGACCGGGTGCACGGTGTCGCCGTTGGCGAGGATCACCGAGTGCTTGATGGCGTCACGGCCGCACCACAGGGAGTAGGCGTTGTTCCACTTCTCGGCGACGTCGTTCTCGATGAGCGTCAGCTTCAGGCCGTACTTCGCCTCCAGCGCCGCCTGGCGCTCGTAGACGACCTCCTTGCGGTAGCCGACGATGATGCCGACCTCCGTCAGGCCGATCTCGGCGAAGTTCTTGAGCGTGAGGTCGAGGACGGAGAGCTCGTTCTCGGTCCCCTCGCCCACGACGGGCACCAGCGCCTTGGGGAGCGTCTCGGTGTAGGGGCGGAGCCGGCTGCCGGCGCCGGCGGCCAGGACGAGGCCGATCATGCGGGTTCTCCTTCATCGTGAACGGCGGGTGCCCCGCGGCGGGCGGAGGCGACCCAGAAGCGGATGCTCTCGGCGAGCACCACGAGTGCCACGAACACGGCGCAGGCCGTGAGCGCGACGGTGAAATCTGTGGCGGTGAGCAGCGCGGCCAGCACGGCGACCACCAGGGTCCGGCCTTCGTGCCCGCCGATCGTTCGGACCAGCCACCGGGGCGGCGCGCCGGTGCCGCCGCGGATGCGGTACACCGTGTCGTAGTGATGGTAGGCGACCGCCGCCACCAGTCCGAAAGCCGCGGGCAAGGCCCCGTTCACGTCCGCACGGGCCGCGAGGACCAGGATCGTGAGGTACTCGGAGGCCCGGAAAATCGGGGGGACGAGCCAGTCGAGGGCGCCCTTGAGGGGGCGGGCGACGGCGAGTCCGGACGTGACGCAGTACACGGCCGCGGCGACCGCCGGCCAGGCGCTGCCGAAGTCCGTGAGGGCGCTCACCGTGACGACCGCCACGCCGCCGAGCGCGGCGACGACGGGCGCGGCCGCGCTCCGGCCGATCCGGGCGACGGTCTCGGCGAGGGGGCCGGAGTCGGCGAGGTCGGCGAGGGCCTCGGCGGCCCGGTCCGTGCGGCGGGCCCGGCGGGTCAGCGAGCGCAGGACGCGGCCCGCGGTGGTGTAGCAGGCGGCGAGGGCGCAGCCGACCAGGAGCACGTAGAAGGTGATGCGCGGGGTGGTGAGCGCGGTGAAGAGGGCGATGAGGGCCCAGCGCTCGCCGATCGGCAGCACGATCATGCGGCGCACCCAGACCGTCCAGCCGACGCTGTCGAGCTTGTCGGAGAGGGCGGCGGTGGGGCTGGTGTTGGCGGTGGCGTCGTGGTTCGCCTCGTTGAAGGAGAAGTCGACGACGTGCCGGCAGGTCTGCAGGACCATGGCGCCGAGCGCGAGGGCCCACACGTCGTCGCCGGTCGCGTTGGCCGCGCCGAGCGCGAGGCCCGCGTAGTAGGCGTACTCCTTGGCGCGGTCGAACGTGGCGTCGAGCCAGGCGCCCAGCGTCGAGTACTGCAGGGAGTAGCGGGCGAGCTGCCCGTCGGTGCAGTCCAGGACGAAGGAGAAGAGGAGCAGGACGCCCGCGGCGACGAAGCCGGGCCGGGTGCCCGTGGCCGCGCAGCCCGCCGCGATCAGCGCGGTGAGCAGCGACGCGGTGGTGACCTGGTTCGGGGTCAGGCCGCGGCGGGCGCACCAGCGCGCGATGTAACGGGAGTACGGGCTGATGCAGTACGTGGTGAAGAAGCCGTCCCGGGCCTTGACCGCGGTGCGCAGCCGGATCGCCTCGTCGTCGACGGCGTCGACGGCCCGGCGGACCTCGCCCCGGGCCTGCGGGTCGGCGGGCACGGCGGCGACGAGCTCACCGAGCTCGGGCCGGTGCACATCGGTGCCGTCGGCCTCGATGCCGTGCGCGAGGGCGTCGGGCGTGATGCCCGTCTCCTTCGCGGCCCGTTCGAGCGCCGGGCGGGCCGCGGCCTGCGCGGTGACGGCGCCGGGGATGGCGGAGGCGGAGAAGCGCGGGTCGGTGAGGCCGAGGCGCAGGGCGTGGACATGGCCCACGAAGCCCGCGTCGACGACCGCGACGCGCTGGTCGCCCGGGACGCCGGCGAGCGCCGCTGCGGCGTCCGCGGGGTCCGGGGCGAGCCGCACGTCGAAGCCGAGGGCCCGCAGATCGCCCTCCAGGGACGAGCCGGGCACCGGCTGACCGGTGACGATGGCGGTCGACAGACGAACTCACTCCTCGGTGCCGGCGCACGGGCGCACCGGTCTCGCGCACGATCAGGGGGGCGCCCTGGACCCCTGCACAGCAGGGTCGGCCGGGCGGCATGTCGGCAGAGGCTATCGGATGACGGGAAGCGGACGTTCACCGCCCGTTTACGGCCCGACAAGCCTCTGTCCCCTGCGGTCCGCGCGGGCACCGCCGTCGCACGGCGGGCCCCGGGCCGCGCGGTCATCATTGTCGATCAAGGCCCCGGGCCACAAACTCCCGCCGGTCCGCGACCGGCTTAGGGTGGTGCGTCATGACATGGCTGATCACCGGCGGAGCCGGATACATCGGGGCACACGTGGCGCGGGCGATGACAGCCGCCGGCGAGCGCGTGGTCGTCGTGGACAACGTCACGTCGGGGATGCCCGAGCGGCTGCCCGCGGACGTCGCGCTGGTCCGGGGCTCGGCCCTGGACGCGGAGCTGGTGCGCCGGGTGTGCGACGAGCACGCGGTGAGCGGTGTCGTGCACCTGGCCGCGCACAAGCAGGTCGGCGAGTCGGTGGAGCGGCCCGAGCTGTACTACCGGGACAACCTGGGCGGTCTTGCGACGCTCCTGGAGACGGTCGCGGACGCGGGCGTGCGCCGCTTCGTGTTCTCCTCGTCGGCCGCCGTGTACGGCAATCCGGACACCGGCGTCATTCCCGAGTCGACGCCGTGCGCGCCGGTGAACCCCTACGGCGAGACGAAGCTCGCGGGCGAGTGGCTGGTGCGGGCGTCGGGGCGCGCGCACGGCATGGCGACGACGTGCCTGCGCTACTTCAACGTGGCGGGCGCGGCCGAGCCCGCTCTCGCGGACACCGGGGTCTTCAACGTGATCCCGATGGTCTTCGACCGGCTCACGCGGGGCGAGGCCCCGCGGATCTTCGGCGACGACTACCCGACGCCGGACGGCACCTGCATCCGGGACTACGTGCACGTCGCCGACCTCGCCGAGGCGCATCTGACGGCGGCGCGCCGGCTGGCCCGCCCCGGTGTGAGCGGCGATCTCACGGTGAACATCGGCACGGGGCACGGCGCCTCGGTGCGCGAGCTGATCGACGTCATCGGGGAGGTCACCGGGATCGGGACGCCCGCGATCGTCGAGCCGCGCCGCCCCGGGGACGCTCCGCGCGCGGTCGGCGCCACCGAACTGGCGGAGAAGGAGCTCGGCTGGACGGCCTCGCGGTCGGTCCGCGACATGATCGAGTCGGCCTGGGCCGGCTGGTGCCTGCGGCATCCCGAGGCCGCCGCGCACTGAGCGCGATGATCGCCGCGACGCCCTGACCTGCACACATACCGTTCAGCGTTTTCGCAGGTCAGGGCACATGACAACGGTGTTCACCGCCATGTTTGCGGATACCCCCTCCCCGTAGTTGACTGGGGTCGCCGGCCCGTTCCGGGGCGGTGTGGGGCGAGCCGAGCGGAGGGCGGTTTCGATGGGTGCCGGGCACAGCCACGACCACGGGCACGGACCGACGACGGGGACGGCCGCGGCCGCGCACCGGGGGCGGCTGCGGATCGCCCTCGGGATCACGCTCACCGTGATGGTGGTCGAGATCGTCGGCGGGATCGTGGCCGACTCGCTGGCCCTCGTCGCGGACGCGGCCCACATGGCGACAGACGCGCTCGGCCTCGCGATGGCCCTGCTCGCCATCCACTTCGCCAACCGCCCGGCGACCGAGCAGCGCACGTTCGGCTACGCCCGCGCGGAGATCCTGGCCGCCCTCGCCAACTGTCTGCTGCTGCTCGGCGTCGGCGGTTACGTCCTGGTCGAGGCGGTCCAGCGGTTCGTCGAGCCGGCCGACACCGCGGGCGGGCTGACCATCGTGTTCGGCCTCATCGGCCTGGTGGCGAACATGATCTCGCTGTCGCTGCTGGTCAAGGGCCAGCAGGAGAGCCTGAACGTGCGGGGCGCCTTCCTGGAGGTCGCAGCCGACGCGCTGGGCTCGCTCGCCGTGCTGATCTCGGCCACGATCATCCTGACCACCGGCTGGCAGGCCGCGGACCCGATCGCCTCGCTGGTCATCGGCCTCATGATCGTCCCGCGTACGGTGAAGCTGCTGCGCGAGACGCTGAACGTGCTCCTGGAGTCGGCGCCGAAGGGTGTCGACATGGCGGAGGTGCGGGCCCACATCCTCGCCCTGCCCGGCGTCGAGGACGTGCACGACCTGCACGCCTGGACCATCACCTCGGGGATGCCGGTGCTCTCCGCGCACGTCGTGGTCAGCCAGGACGTGCTGAGCACGATCGGGAACGAGAAGATGCTGCACGAGCTCCAGGGCTGCCTCGGCGACCACTTCGACGTGGAGCACTGCACGTTCCAGCTGGAGCCCACGGGGCACGCCGAGCACGAGGCGAAACTCTGCCACTGACCCGCCGGGGGCGTGGTAGCTTGGCGGGCGTTCTCGAAGGAGGTGGGTTGATGACTGTCGTCGCGGTGAGCGCTGCCGTGCGCAGCGACAGGTGCATCCCCACTCTCCGGGCCACCGGCTGACCCTTTCCGCGCTCTCGCGCGCCGTCGGCCGGGCCCCTTCACAAAGGTTTCCGTCTTGACCGACGACCAGGCCGCGAACGCCGTTCGCGACTCCTTCTTCGCCCTGCACCACGGACTGCCCCGGCAGGGCCCCGGCTCCGATGCCACCACCCGGCGGCTGCTCTCCTTCGCGGGCCCGCTGCCCGCACGGCCGCGCATCCTCGACCTGGGCTGCGGTCCGGGCCACTCCGCGCTGCTGCTCGCCGCCGAGACCGGCGGCGAGGTGACCGCTGTGGACCTGCACGAGCCGTTCCTCGACGAGCTGCGGGCGGCCGCCCGGGCGCGCGGGCTCGACGACCGGGTGCACGCGGTGGCCGCCGACATGGGCGACCTGCCGTACCCGGCGGGCTCGTTCGATCTGATCTGGGCCGAGAGCTCGGCGTACAGCATCGGATTCGACACCGCTCTCGCGCGGTGGCGGCCGCTGCTCGCGCCGGGCGGCACGCTCGCGCTCACCGAGTGCGAGTGGACCACCGACGCCCCCTCCCCCGAGGCGCGCGCCTTCTGGGAGGAGCACTACAAGCTGCGTACGACCGAGGAGAACCTGCGGGCGTGCACGGCGGCCGGGTACGCGGTGCTCGGCGTCCACCACCAGCCGGAGTCCGACTGGGACGAGTACTACGGCCCGCTCGCCGCGCGGGCCGAGGCCGCCGACGCGTCCCGCCCCGGGATGGCCGAGGCGCTGGCGGGCACGCGCGCGGAGCTGGCGATGCGGCGCGAGCACGGCGCCGAGTACGGGTACACCGGCTACGCGCTGCGCCCTGTGGACGCGTGGCCGACCCGGCCGGAGACCTCCGCGGACCGGGCGGCCGTGCACGGCGTCAACGCGGCGGCGTTCCCCACCCGCGCCGAGGCCGATCTCGTGGACGCGCTGCGCGCCGACGCGTCGGCCTGGCTGGACGGGCTCTCGTACGTCGCCGAGGCGCCGGACGGTTCCGTCGCCGCCTACGCGCTGATCACCCGCTGCACGGTGGGCGGGGCGCCGGCCGCCGCGCTGGCGCCGGTGGCCGTGCGGCCGGAGCACCAGCGCTCGGGGGCCGGGGCGGCCGTGGTCCGGGCGGTGCTCGACGCGGCCCGCGCGCGGGGTGAGCGGCTCGTGGTGGTGCTCGGGCATCCGAACTACTACCCGAGGTTCGGGTTCACGCCCGCTTCGGGGTTCGGTGTCCGGGTGTCCTTCGAGGTGCCGGACGAGGCGCTGATGGCGCTCGTCCTCGGCGGTGGCGACGATTCCGCGCCGATTCCGCGGGGCACGATCACCTACCCGGCCGCGTTCGGCGTCTGATCCGCGCCGAATGCGGTGTCCTGTCCGGCCGTCACGGCCGGGCGGGACATGCGGGGGTCTGTGTGTGCGGGCACTATTCGTCCCGTACGGCAGACTTGGGGTTCGAGGACCGAAGCGAAGGATGGGTATGCCGATCACACCTGCCACCGCGGCGCACAGTTCGTCGAACGGCACCGGAGAAGCGATCTTGCTGGAACTCGTGGACGAGGACGGCAGGACGATCGGCACCGCGGAGAAGCTCGCGGCTCATCAGCCGCCGGGTCAGTTGCACCGCGCGTTCTCCGTGTTCCTCTTCGACGAGCAGGGCCGGCTGCTGCTGCAGCAGCGCGCGCTGGGCAAGTACCACTCCCCCGGCGTGTGGTCGAACACGTGCTGCGGGCACCCGTACCCGGGCGAGGCGCCGTTCGCGGCGGCGGCCCGGCGCACGTTCGAGGAGCTTGGCGTCTCGCCGTCGCTGATGGCGGAGGCCGGCACGGTGCGCTACACCCACCCGGACCCGGAGTCGGGCCTGGTGGAGCAGGAGTTCAACCACCTGTTCGTCGGCATGGTGCAGGCGCCGCTCGCCCCGGATCCGGAGGAGGTCGGGGCCACCGCGTTCGTGACCGCCGCCGAGCTGGCCGAGCGGCATGCGCGGGACCCGTTCTCGGCGTGGTTCATGACCGTGCTCGACGCGGCCCGGCCCGCGGTGCGCGAGCTGACGGGCCCGTCGGCCGGCTGGTAGCCGCGCTCAGTACCGCGCGGGCGGCTGGAGGGGCAGGGCGGCCCAGATGACCTTGCCCCCGCTCGCGGTGTGCTCCACGTCGCAGACGCCGCCCGCCTCGGCGGTGATCTCCCGCACGAGGAGCAGACCGCGGCCGCCGGTCTGGCCGCTGGTGGCCTCCAGGGCGGTGGGCCGGTACGGGTGGTCGTCCTCGACGGAGACCCGTACCCACTCGGCGCCGACGGCGACCTCGACGGCGAGCATCGGCGAGAGCAGGGCGGCGTGCCGCACGGCGTTCGTGACGAGCTCGGAGACGATCACGAGGAGTCCGTGGACCAGGTCGTCGGAGGCGGGCACGCCCTGCCGGGCGAGGAGTTCGCGCACGGCGCGCCGGGCCTGCGGCACCGAGGCGTCGACCGCCTGCGCGGTGAACCGCCAGACCCCTTCGTAGGGCAGCGGGGCCTCCAGGGCGGGTCCGGGCGGAGCTGCCCCGCTGTCCTGAGACCCTGGACGGGAGTCCCGCCCCTGGTCGCTCATCGTCCGGTCGCCGCCCTTGCGCTCGATTGTCACCACCCTTCGAGTGTGGGAATCCCCTGGTCCGTACCCCTCGACTGACCATAAGTCGGCGACTATCGACGGAATTTGACCGTCGGCGAATGCCCCGGTCAGGCCTGCGACCGGTCCTGTACCGGTTGTTCGCCTTTCGGAGGCTCTTCAGCTTGTTGTACGAGGGTGACGATGCGCCGGCCGCCCAGACCCGTCGCCAGCAGGCCGAGACCGTCGAAGAGCAGCGCGAGCGAGAAGAAGCAGCCGAGGACGTAGCGGCTGGACTCGGGCCAGTTGCCGAGGACCAGGACGCCGAGCACGATGCCGAAGGCGCCCTGCACGAGGGTCCAGCCGAACTGCGGCCCCCGCACGACGAGACCGCCGACCAGGCGGAAGACACCGCCGGTGAGGAAGAGCAGCGCGGCGAACATGGTGAGCGCCTGGGCCGTGCCCTCCGGGTGCCGGATCACGACGACGCCGGCCGCCAGGTCGAGGGCGGCGACGACACAGCCGAGCCAGAAGTAGTTGGTGCCCCGGGCCTGGACCGCGTGCAGCAGGCCGACGACGCCGCCGATGAGCAGCAGCCAGCCGAAGAGCAGCATCGAGGTGAGCGTGGCGAAGGCCGTGTAGGCGAGGCCGACGAGGCCCGCGAGGACGAGCAGGCCGCCCAGGACGGCGATGGCGCCGAGACCCCGGCGCAGCTTTCTGCGTTCGCCCGCCGCCTCCCGCGCGGGCGGGTCCGCCGTCTGCGGACGGTCGTGACGGTCGCGGTCGTGATGGTCGCTCCGGGCCATCGGCGCCTCCTCCCGGCACCCCTCCTCGATCGTACGTTCGCGGCCTGGGGATAGCATCCGGCCATGGTTCCCCCGGCCGTACAGCGGCTCACGCACGAGGTCACGGACGGTGTCGCGACCGTCGTCATCGATCACCCGGCCAAGCGCAACGCCATGACCGACGCGATGTGGGCGGCGCTGCCGCCGCTGCTCGCGGAACTGTCCGCGGACCCGGCGGTGCGGGCGCTGGTGCTCACCGGCGCCGGTGACACGTTCTGTGCGGGCGCCGACATCTCCACGCTGGGGCGGGGCGCGGCGCCCGGGCTCGCGATGGCGGCGGAGGACGCGCTCGCGGCGTTCCCCAAGCCGACGCTCGCCGTGGTGCGCGGGTACTGCGTGGGCGGCGGCTGCCAGTTGGCGGCGGCCTGCGATCTGCGGTTCGCGGCCGAGGGCGCGCTGTTCGGGGTCACACCGGCCAAGCTGGGGATCGTCTATCCGGCGTCCTCGACGCGGCGGCTCGCGGATCTGGTCGGTCCGGCGGGCGCGAAGTACCTGCTGTTCTCGGGCGAGTTGATCGGCACCGAGCGGGCGCTGCGGACCGGGCTCGTCGACGAGGTCTGGTCTCCGGAGGAACTCGACAAACGGGTCGTCGAGTTCACGCGCGTGCTGGCTTCGCGCTCCCAGCTGACGCAGGCCGCGGCGAAGGAGTTCGCGGCGGGCCGCGCCGACCGCGAGCCCTACTGGGCGGAGCAGGCGCGGGGCAGCGACGACACCGCCGAGGGTGTCGCCGCGTTCCTGGAACGGCGTCCGCCCCGCTTCGGGTGGACGGTGAACTCCTAGACCCGAGGTCAGGCCCGCGTGCTGCGGAACCGCGCGACGAGGTCCGCCGGGGCCTTCTCGGGGGATCCGGCGTCGTACGGCGGCTGCGGGTCGTACTCGGTCATGAGCTGGACGGCCTGCGCGGTCTCGTCGCCGGCGATCCGGCCGACGAGGGCGAGGCCCATGTCGATGCCGGAGGAGACGCCCGCGGCGGTGACGTACTTGCCGTCGAAGACGACGCGGCGGCCCGTGGAGCGGGCGCCGAGCTTGTCCAGTTCCTCCAGGGCAAGCCAGTGCGAGGTGGCCTCGCGGCCCTCGATCAGTCCGGCGGCGGCGAGCGCGAGGGAGCCCGTGCACACGGACGTGGTCCAGGTGGTGTGCGCGTCGGCGGCGCGCAGCCAGCCGAGCAGCGCCTCGTTCTCCGTCTGGTCGCTCGCGACCGGGCCGCCGGGCACCACGACGATGTCCGGGGTGGGTACCTCGTCGAAGGTCTTGTCGGCGACGAGCGCGAGCCGCCCCGAGTCGTCGCGCACCGGGCCGGTCCGCTCGGCGACGAACACGACGTCGGCGCCGGGCAGGCCGCCGAGGGTCTGGTACGGGCCGACGGCGTCCAGGGCGGTGAAGCGCTCGTAGAGGGCGATGGCGATCTGCATCGGGTTCCTTACGTCGTGGGTCGGTTCGGTTCGGTTCGCTTCGGGTGGTGCGGTTCAGGGCCGCGTGCGGAAGCGGAGGCGGTACTCCGCGGGCGGGGTGCCGAGGGTTCTGAGGAAGGCGCGGCGCATGGCCTCGGGCGTGCCGTAGCCGCTGGCCCGGGAGATCTCCTCGACGCCGTCGGCGGTCTCCTCCAGCAGACGCCGGGCGTGCTCGACGCGGACGCGTTCCACGTAGCGGCCCGGCGTCAGGCCGGTCTCGGCACGGAAGGCGCGCGCGAAGTGGCGCGGCGAGAGGCGGGCGCGGGCGGCCAGGGCGTCCACGGACAGGTCCGCCTCCGGGTGCTCGGTGACCCATTGCTGGACCTCGCGCAGCGGTTCGCGGCGGGCCGTCTGGGCGGCGAGCTGGGCGCTGAACTGGGCCTGGTTGCCGGGGCGGCGCAGGAACACCACGAGCGCCCGGGCGATCGCGAGCGCCGTGTCCCGGCCGTGGTCCTCCTCGACGAGGGCGAGCGCGAGATCGATGCCGGCGGTGACTCCCGCGGAGGTCGCCACCTTGCCGTCGCGTACGTAGATGGGGTCCGGGTCGACCTCGACCGCGGGGTGCTCGCGGGCGAGCCGGGCGCAGTACGCCCAGTGCGTGGTGGCCCGGCGGCCGTCGAGCAGGCCCGCCTCGGCGAGCAGGAGGGCGCCCGTGCAGACCGAGACGATCCGCTCCGCGCGCGGGGCGTGCTCGCGCAGCCAGCCGACGAGCCGCGGGTCGGGGTGCCGGGTGCCGTGGCCGCCGGGGACGAGCAGGGTGTGCGGGACGGGCGCACCGTCGAGCGCGAGGTCGGGCACGAGGGTCAGACCGCTGGAGGTGCGCACGGGCGCCCCGTCGGGCGACGCGGTGCGCACGCGGTACCCGGCCCCCGCGCCGGTGAAGACCTCGATTGGGCCGGTGACGTCGAGGCTCTGGACCTGGTCGTAGAGCGTGACCAGGACGGTGCGCGTCGCCGGGGCCTGGGGGCGTGGGGGCATGCGTGTCATTCTTCGGGGGCGGCCCTCATGGCCGCAATGACGAGCAGCCCACCTTTCCGGCCATCGTTTCCGTGCCCCGCACTGGCCTCACGTACCGACCGGTCAGTAACGTACGGGCATGACTTCCGAAGAGACCCTGCGGGCCGCCCGCCGCTGTCACAACGTGCTGAACCCCTTCCACTCGACGCACTACTTCTCGCCCGACCTCGCCGAGGAGCTCGCCGCGGTGGGCGTCACCGACCGCGGGGCCACCTACTTCGCGGCCCGCTCCGCCGCCATGGGAGCCGTCGGCCCCGGCGCCGTGACCGCCGCCTTCTACAACTTCAACCACGAGCTCGTGGCCCGGCACCTGCCCGCGGTGTGGAGCGTCGCCTCGCCGGAGACCGTCCTCGCCGCGCGCGAGCGGGCCGTCGACTCGACCCTGCGCCGGCTGCTCGGCGCGGACGTGCTCGCCTCCCCGGAGATGGCCGAGGCCGCCGAGCTGGCCCTGCGCGCCACCGAGGCCTGCACCCGGCACGCCCGCCCCCTGTACGCGGCGCACGCCGACCTGCCGGTGCCGGACGCGCCGCACCTGGCGTACTGGCACGCGACGACGCTGCTGCGCGAGCACCGCGGCGACGGGCACCTGGCGGTCCTGCTCGGCGCGGATCTCGACCCGCTGGAAGCACTCGTGAGCCACGTCGCCACCGGCAAGGGCATGGCCCCCAAGTGGCTGCTCGTCACGCGCGGGTGGAGCCGCGACGACTTCGACGCGGCGGCCGGCCGGCTGCGCGCGCGGGGTCTGCTGACCGACGACCCGGAGCTCACCCTCACCGAGGCCGGCACCGCGCTGCGCGCCGACCTCGAGGCCCGCACCGACCAGCTCGACCGCGCGCCCTACGAGCACCTCGGCGCCGAGGGCGTCGCCCGGCTGACCGAGCTGGCGTCCGGCTTCACCGGGACGGCGCTGGGCAACGGCGCGTTCCCCGCCGACCTCATCGGCAAGTCCGCCTGACACCCGGTGCGACCCGGCCGGGCCGCGCCCTGATCCTCCGCTGACGGTGCCACCTGCCACAATTGCGGCGCAACGTCAGTCGACATAGGCGGTACGGGATCGTGGCGACACCCACTGTTGGGTCCATCGAAGGCAGGATTGCCGAGGAACTCGGCGTACGGGAGCGGCAGGTGAAGGCTGCCGTCGACCTCCTTGACGGCGGTTCGACGGTGCCCTTCATCGCCCGCTACCGCAAGGAGGCGACGGAGTCCCTCGACGACGCCCAGCTGCGCACCCTGGAGGAGCGGCTGCGGTACCTGCGCGAGCTGGAGGAGCGCCGCACCGCCGTGCTCGACTCCGTGCGCGAGCAGGGCAAGCTGACCGAGGAGCTGGAGGCGCGGATCCGCGCCGCCGACACCAAGGCGCGCCTGGAGGACATCTACCTCCCGTTCAAGCCGAAGCGCCGCACCAAGGCGCAGATCGCCCGCGAGGCCGGGCTCGAGCCGCTGGCGGAGGGCCTGCTGGGCGACCCGTCGGTGGACCCGCTCGCCGCCGCGGCCGCGTTCGTCGACGCCGACAAGGGTGTCACCGATCCGCAGGCCGCGCTGGACGGTGCCCGCGCGATCCTCACCGAGCGCTTCTCCGAGGACGCCGACCTGATCGGTGAACTGCGCGAGCGCATGTGGACGCGGGGCCGGCTCGCGGCGAAGGTGAAGTCGGGCAAGGAGGAGGCGGGCGCCAAGTTCGCCGACTACTTCGACTTCGCGGAGCCCTTCAAGGAGCTTCCCTCGCACCGCGTCCTGGCGATGCTGCGCGGCGAGAAGGAGGACGTGCTCGAACTCGTCCTGGAGCCGGAGGAGCCGGCCGCCGACGGGGCGCCCTCCTCGTACGAGCCGATCGTCGCCGACCGCTTCGGGATCCGCAACCAGGGGCGGCCCGGCGACAAGTGGCTGGCGGACACGGTCCGTTGGGCCTGGCGCACGCGCATCCTGGTGCACCTCGGGATCGACCTGCGGCTGCGGCTGCGCACGGCCGCCGAGGACGAGGCCGTCAAGGTCTTCGCGGCGAACCTGCGGGACCTGCTGCTCGCCGCCCCCGCCGGCACGCGCGCGACGCTGGGCCTCGACCCCGGTTTCCGTACGGGCGTCAAGGTGGCCGTCGTCGACGCGACCGGCAAGGTCGTCGCGACGGACGTCATCCACCCGCACGTCCCGGCGAACCGGTGGGACGAGGCGATCGCCAGGCTGGCGAAGCTGTCGAAGGAGCACGCGGTCGACCTGATCGCGATCGGCAACGGGACGGCGTCCCGCGAGACCGACAAGCTCGCCGGTGAACTCATCACCAGGCACCCCGAGTTGAAGCTCACCAAGGTGATGGTGAGCGAGGCGGGCGCCTCGGTGTACTCGGCCTCCGCGTTCGCCTCGCAGGAGCTGCCCGACATGGACGTGTCGCTGCGCGGCGCGGTCTCGATCGCGCGCCGGCTCCAGGACCCGCTGGCCGAACTCGTGAAGATCGACCCGAAGTCGATCGGTGTCGGCCAGTACCAGCACGACCTCAGCGAGGTGAAGCTGTCGCGCTCGCTGGACGCGGTGGTCGAGGACTGTGTGAACGGTGTGGGCGTCGACGTCAACACGGCGTCGGCCCCGCTCCTCGCCCGCGTGTCCGGCATCAGTGCCGGCCTCTCGGAGAACATCGTGGCGCACCGCGACGCCAACGGGCCGTTCACCAGCCGCAAGGGCCTCAAGGACGTCGCCCGGCTCGGCCCGAAGGCGTACGAGCAGTGTGCGGGCTTCCTGCGGATCCGGGGCGGGGACGACCCGCTGGACGCGTCGTCCGTGCACCCGGAGGCGTACCCGGTGGTGCGGCGGATGGCCAAGTCGACCGGGGGCGCGGTCGGTTCGCTGATCGGCGACACGGGGACGCTGCGCTCGCTGCGGGCGGCGGACTTCGTGGACGACACGTTCGGTCTGCCGACCGTGACGGACATCCTGAAGGAGCTGGAGAAGCCGGGGCGCGACCCGCGGCCCGCCTTCAAGACGGCCACCTTCAAGGAGGGCGTCGAGAAGATCTCCGACCTGGAGCCGGGGATGGTGCTCGAGGGTGTCGTCACGAACGTGGCGGCGTTCGGGGCGTTCATCGACATCGGTGTGCACCAGGACGGGCTCGCGCACGTCTCGGCGCTCTCGCGGACGTTCGTGAAGGACCCGCGCGATGTCGTGAAGCCCGGGGACATCGTGAAGGTGAAGGTGCTCGACGTCGACGTGCCGCGCAAGCGGATCTCGTTGACCCTGCGGCTCGACGACGAGAAGGCCTCCGGCGGGGGCGGGAACGGTGGCTCGGGGCGCGGTGAGCGCGGCGGGGACCGTCGGCCGCCGCGGCAGTCGTCCCGACAGGGGCAGGGGGGCCGTGGCTCCGGTGGCAGCGGCAAGGGCCGTCAGGGGGGCGCCCCGGCACCGTCGAACTCGGCGATGGCCGACGCCCTGCGGAAGGCTGGGCTGGCCTAGGCGCCGTCGGGGTCGATCCCGGTGGGGAGCTGCGGGCCGGTCGGTGGCCGACCGCGCAGTTCCCCGCGCCCCTGACGGGACACCTGCCGCGCCCGGCGCCAGAGCCCCACACCCCTGACAGGTCCGAACCCGCCCCGGAACCCATCGCCGGTATCACGGGCCGGGCCCGGTCACGCCCCGCGGCGAAGCCGCTGAACGGTACAGCCCCGCACGCCTCGCGGGGCCTGTTGCGCGCCGGGGTGGAGCCGCTGGACGGTACGGCCTCGCGCCCCCGTCAGGGCGTGTGTCGATGCGCCGGGTGCAGTAGTGCGGGCTGCCTCTCGGGGTGGTGGCCGGGACGCTGGGAGGCACGTCTCGTGCACGCCGTCTCCAGGAGAGCCGATGCCCCGTCACCCTCGACCTCGCAGTTCCCTCAGAGCCGTCACCGTCGTCGCCGCCTGTCTCGCCCTGCTCGCTCCGGGGGCCGCCGAGGCCGTCGGACGGGGCGAGAGGCACCCGCACGATCCGCTGCGGCAGCAGCTGGAGGAGCTGGTGCGGGCTCCCGGCGGGCCGCCCGGGATCATCGCCGTGCTCGGCGACGGGCACCGGCGCCGGGTCGTGCGGGCCGGGGTCGCGGACCTGGACACCGGGCGCGCGCCGCGGTCCGGCGACGCCATGCGGATCGCGAGCACGGCCAAGGCGTTCAGCGGGGCCGTCGCCCTGTACCTCGTCGAGCACCGCCTGCTGAAGCTCGACGACACCCTGCGCGAGCGGCTGCCCGCGCTGCCCCGGGCCTGGGGGAAGGTGACGCTGCGGCAGTTGCTGAACCACACCAGCGGCCTGCCCGACTACTCGCAGACCCAGGCGTTCGCGGACACCCTGCGCGCCGACCCCCATCACCACTTCGACTCCCGCCGGCTGCTCGACTACGCCGCCGACGAGCCGCTGCGCTTCCGGCCGGGCTCCCGGTACCAGTACTCCAACTCGGACAACATCGCCGTGGCGCTGATGGCGGAGGCGGTCACTCACGTCCCGTACGAGCAGCTGCTCGCGGAGATCGTGTACGGGCCGCTCGGGCTGCACCGGACCAGCCTGCCGCAGGGCTTCCGGATGCCCGAGCCGTATCTGCACGGGTACGACGTCAGCCCGCCCGAGCCGACGGAGGACGTGAGCGAGCTGATCGGGATGTCCGGGGTGTGGGCCTCGGGCGGCATCGTCTCCACCCCCGCCGACATGAGCCGCTTCATCGGCTCGTACGCCGGGGGCCGGCTGTACGGTCCCGGGCGCGGCGTCGTGCGGGAGCAGCGGCGCTGGGTGCCCGGCGGGGCGTCCGAACCCGCGGGCCCGGGGCGCAACGACGCCGGGCTCGCTCTCTTCCGGTACACGACCCGGTGCGGGGTCGTGCTTGGGCACACCGGGAACACCGCGGGCTACACGCAGCTGATCGCGGCCACGCCGGACGGGCGCAAGTCGCTGACCTTCTCCGTGAACACGCAGATCAACCAGCGCTCGAAGCCGGAGCTGCTGAAGCGGCTGCGGGCCGTGCAGGAGAACTTCGTCTGCGCGCTGCTCGGCAGGAAGGGCTGAGGCGCCCGCGCTACCGCTCGGTCACCTTGCCGTCGGCCACCTCGAGGCGGCGTCCGACGTGCACCGCGTCGAGCATGCGCCGGTCGTGGGTGACCAGGAGCAGGGTTCCCTCGTAGGAGTCCAGAGCGGATTCGAGCTGCTCGATGGCCGGCAGGTCGAGATGGTTGGTGGGCTCGTCCAGGACCAGGAGGTTGACGCCCCGGCCCTGGAGGAGGGCGAGGGCGGCGCGGGTGCGTTCGCCGGGTGAGAGGGTCTCGGCGGGGCGCAGCACGTGGTCCGCCTTCAGACCGAACTTGGCGAGCAGGGTGCGCACATCGGCCGGAGCCGTGTCGGGCACGGCCGCGCAGAACGCGTCGAGCAGGGTCTCGGGGCCGTGGAACAGGGCGCGGGCCTGGTCGACCTCGCCGACGACGACGCCGGGGCCCAGCGCGGCGTGGCCGGAGTCGAGCGGGGCGCGGCCCAGGAGGGCGGCGAGGAGGGTCGACTTGCCCGCGCCGTTGGCCCCGGTGATCGCGACGCGGTCGGCCCAGTCGATCTGGAGGGTCACCGGGCCGAGGCGGAAGTCGCCGCGGGCCAGTTCGGCGTCGCGCAGGGAGGCGACGACGGCGCCGGAGCGCGGGGCGGCCGCGATCTCCATGCGCAGCTCCCACTCCTTGCGGGGCTCTTCGACGACGTCGAGGCGCTCGATCATGCGCTGCGTCTGGCGGGCCTTGGCGGCCTGCTTCTCGCTGGACTCGCTGCGGAACTTGCGGCCGATCTTGTCGTTGTCGCTCGCCTTGCGCCGCGCGTTCTTGACGCCCTTGTCCATCCAGGAGCGCTGCATCTGGGCCCGGCCCTCCAGGGCGGCCTTCTTGTCGGCGTACTCCTCGTACTCGTCGCGGGCGTGCCGGCGGGCGACGTCGCGCTCCTCCAGGTAGGCCTCGTAGCCGCCCCCGTAGAGGTTGATCTGCTGCTGGGCGAGGTCGAGTTCGAGGACCTTGGTGACGGTGCGGGTGAGGAACTCGCGGTCGTGGCTGACGACGACGGTGCCGGCGCGCAGGCCCCGGACGAAGCTCTCCAGGCGCTCCAGGCCGTCGAGGTCGAGGTCGTTGGTCGGCTCGTCCAGGAGGAAGACGTCGTAGCGGGAGAGCAGCAGCGAGGCGAGGCCCGCGCGGGCGGCCTGACCGCCGGAGAGCGAGGTCATGGCCTGGTCGAGGCCGATGGTCAGGCCGAGCTGCCCGGCGACCTCCTCGGCGCGCTCGTCGAGGTCGGCGCCGCCGAGGTCCAGCCAGCGCTCCAGGCTCGTCGCGTAGGCGTCGTCGGCTCCGGGCGCGCCGTCGACCAGGGCCTGGGTGGCCTCGTCCATGACGCGCTGGGCCTCGGCGACGCCGGTGCGGCGGGCGAGGAACTCCCGGATCGTCTCGCCGGGGCGGCGCTCCGGCTCCTGCGGCAGGTGGCCGACGGTCGCGCCGGGCGGGGAGAGCCGCAGCTCGCCCTCCTCCGGGGTGCCGAGGCCCGCGAGGAGGCGCAGCAGGGTGGACTTGCCCGCGCCGTTGGCGCCGACGAGGCCGATCACGTCGCCGGGGGCGACGACGAGGTCGAGCCCGGTGAACAGGGAGCGGTCACCGTGGCCGGCGGCGAGGTTCTTGGCTACGAGAGTGGCAGTCATCAGGCCGCCGATCCTAAGGCCTGTCCCACCTGGGCGGATCAGCGTGCCATCGGTGCCACCAGGACGCTGCCGGTGGTGCGGGCCACGAGGAAGGACTCTCCCTTGGTCGCCCGGGCGTCGAGCGGGATGCGGTGCCGGCCGGGGCCGAGCACGTCGTCGAAGACGTCGCGGGTGTGGGTGCGGTACAGGCGGTCGAGGCGGTAGGCGGTGAGCCGGACCCGGCAGGTGGAGGTGACCTCGAGTCCCGCGGCGCCGTCGGCGGCGACGAGTCCGGTGAGCCGGCGCCGCGTCTCGGGGCTGCGGTCGAGCGCGGCCTCGATCTGGGCGACGAGCAGCGGGATGATCGGCGCGAGTCCGTCCACGTACGCGATGTCGACACCGGCCCGCTCGAACTGGCGCCGGACGGCCGTGCGCTGGGTCTCGCCCACGGCGCGGCCGAACGCGACGGCGCCGTAGGTGCGCAGTTCCTCTGCGGGCACGCCGGAGGCGTCGTGGACGATCTCGGCGCCGATGCCGATGGTGCGCAGGGCGGCGGCGAGTCTGGCGAGGACGGCGACGCGGGCGCCGATGAGCAGGACACGGCGGCGGGCGGCCGGTTCGGCGGCGTCGGCGAGCAGCCGGCCGAGCGCGGCGCGGTACTCGGCGCCGCGGAAGCGGAACGGCCCTATGCCGTGGTACCCGTTGAGCTCCAGGTCGGCGCGTTCGTCGGTCTGCCAGGCGAAGTCGCGCCAGACGACGTCGTCGGTGCCGTCTCCGGCCGGTTCGATGGCGGCGGTGACGGCGCCGCACTCGAGGCCCTCGCACTCGGGGCAGCCGTAGATGACGTAGCGGCCCCCGGCGAGCGGGGCCTCGGCCTCCAGGAGCAGGCTCCTGACGTGGCCGGTGAAGATGGCGGGCGGGATGTCGGCGGCCAGCGGGGAGACCGCGTCGAGGTCGGAGAGCTGGAACAGCAGCGGGCGTCCGTCGACGATGAAGTCCACGAAGTCCCGGTGGACTTGGTAGTCACCGTTGGCGAGGACTCCACCGGCGCGCATCGCCGGTGCCAGGCCGAAGGTCGCGTACTCGGCAGACATGCAGTGAGTATTCCCACCTGACGCCTGATGTGAGCACGGCAGGGCACATTCCGCTACGGTCCCGGCGTGAACAGTCACGTGAGCGGCGAAGTGATCGTGGTCGGCGGCGGTGTGATCGGGATGTCCACCGCGCTGACGCTGGCGGAGCGCGGGCGGCGGGTGCGGCTGTGGTCCAGGGACCCGGTGGACCGCACCACCTCGGCGGTGGCGGGCGCTCTGTGGTGGCCGTACCGGATCGATCCGGTGGAGCGGGTGGGGCCGTGGTCGCTGCGGTCGCTGCGCCGGTACGAGGAGTGGGCCCGGCGGCCGGACGAGACGGGCGTGCGGATGGTCGAGGGCGTCCACGCGCGCACCCGCCTCGCCGATCTCGGCGGCTGGGCCTCGGAGGTGGCGGGGCTGCGGGACTCGGCGCGGGGTCTGGCGGCGCGGCTGCCGCTGCTCGACATGCCGGTGCATCTGCGCTGGCTGTGGGATGTCGCGGAGCGGGCCGGCGTCGTGCTGGAGACGCGCACGGTGGCGTCGCTCGACGAGGCGCTCGCGGCGGCCCCGGTGGTCGTGAACTGCACGGGGCTCGGGGCACGGGAGCTGGTGCCCGATCCGTCGGTGCGGCCGGTGCGCGGGCAGCTGGTCGTCGTACGCAATCCGGGGGTGCGGCACTGGTACACGGCGGCGGACGAGGGCGCGGCGACGACGACGTACTTCTTCCCGCAGCCGGGCGGGCTGATCCTGGGCGGCACCGCGCAGGAGGACGACTGGTCGCTGGAGCCCGACCCGGCGGTCGCGGCGGCGATCGTCCGGCGGTGCGCGGCCGTGCGGCCGGAGATCGCCGGGGCGCGGGTGCTCGGTCACCGGGTGGGGCTGCGCCCGGCGCGTCCGGCGGTGCGCATCGAGCGGGAGGTCACCGGCGAGGGTCGGGTCCTGGTGCACAACTACGGGCACGGGGGCGCCGGGGTGACGGTGGCGTGGGGCTGTGCGCGGGAGGCGGCGGAGCTCGTCGAGGGCCCGGCCGGGCCGGACGCCTGACGGGCCCCGCCGCCTCCCGCGGGGCGGGTCAGTCCTTGGCGAGCGGGGTGTCGCCCTCCTCCTCCGGGTCCGGCTCGGCGCCCGGTTCGCGGTGGAGGTGCTTGCCGATGGGGTCGCCGGCGGTCTCCAGGCTGTCGCCGGGGCCGATCCGGATCTCGAACTCGCCGCCGTACTTCTCGTGTCCGGCGACGACGGCGGCCTCGACGACCTCGATGCCCATGTCGCCGCGGACGATGAGCGGGTCCTGGCGCAGGTCGCGCATGAGGGACACGCACATGCCGATCATGACGAGGGTGAACGGGGCCGCGACGAGGATCGTGAGGTTCTGCAGGCCGGTCAGGGCGTTGCCCGAGCCGTTGCCGATCAGCAGCATGACCGCGGCGACGGCGCCGGTGACCACGCCCCAGAAGATGACGACGAAGCGCCCTGGTTCGAGGGCTCCCTTCTGCGACAGCGTGCCCATGACGATGGAGGCGGCGTCCGCGCCGGAGACGAAGAAGATCCCGACGAGAATCATCACGAGCAGGCTCGTGGCGGTGGCGATCGGGTACTCGTGGAGCACGCCGAACAGCTGGGCCTCCGGGGTGTCCGCGCCGCCGAGCTCGCCGCGCTCCTTCAGCTTCATCGAGGTGCCGCCGAAGATCGCGAACCAGATCAGGCTGACCGTGGACGGGACCAGGATGACGCCGCCGACGAACTGGCGGATGGTGCGGCCGCGGCTGATGCGGGCGATGAACATGCCGACGAAGGGCGTCCAGGAGATCCACCAGGCCCAGTAGAAGACCGTCCAGCTGCCGAGCCAGTCGGCGACTCCCTTGCCGCTGGAGGCCTCGGTGCGGCCGACGAGCTGGGGCAGGTCACCGAGGTAGGCGCCGAGCGAGGTCGGGATCAGGTCGAGCACGATGATGGTCGGCCCGGCGATGAACACGAAGACGGCCAGGATGAGCGCGAGCACCATGTTGATGTTCGACAGCCACTGGATGCCCTTCTCCACACCGGAGATGGCGGAGGCGACGAACGCGACGGTGAGCACGGCGATGATGGCCACGAGGAGACCGGTGGAGACCTTGTCCATCCAGTTCAGGACCTCGAAGCCGGAGCCGATCTGCAGGGCGCCGAGACCGAGCGAGGCCGCGGAGCCGAACAGGGTGGCGAAGATGGCGAGGATGTCGATGACCCGGCCCCAGGAGCCGTTGGCCCGCGACTCGCCGATCAGCGGCACGAAGACGGAGGAGATCGTCTGCCGTCTGCGGCGGCGGAAGGTGCTGTAGGCGATGGCGAGTCCGACGACCGCGTAGATCGCCCACGGGTGCAGGGTCCAGTGGAAGAGGGTGGTCGCCATGGCCGTCTCCATGGCCTGAGCGGCGTCGGCCGGATCGGTGCCCGGCGGCGGCGTCGTGAAGTGCGCGAGCGGCTCGCTGACGCCGTAGAACATGAGGCCGATGCCCATGCCGGCGCTGAACATCATCGCGACCCAGGAGACCGTGCGGAACTCGGGCTCCTCCCCCTCGGCACCGAGGTGGATCTTGCCGTAGCGGCTGATGGCGAGCCACAGGGCGAACACGACGAAGCCGCTCGCGGCGAGCATGAACGCCCAGCCGCCGTTGTGGATCAGGCCGTTGAGCAGCCGGGTCGAGACGCTCTCGAGGTTGTCGGTGGCGACGGATCCCCAGACCACGAAGGCCAGGGTGAGCACGGCGGTGACGCCGAAGACGATCCGGTCGGTGGCCGGGGGGCGGGGCCGCCCCCCCCCCCCGCGTGGCGGGGGGGGGCCCGCCGGGGGGGGGTGGGGCTTGTGTGAAGACTTGGTCAGCGCACCACAACCCCCCCCCCCCCC
>NZ_JBHYTK010000036.1:51103-56348 GCF_042749255.1 Streptomyces sp. NPDC059524
AGGGCCACCGCGCGACTCCGTACTCCGCTGGGGCGGGGGCCGGGGCCCCCCCCCCCCCCCCGGCCCCTGATCGGGGAGGGGCACGCCCGTGGGTGGATTCTGAGGTTTTGTCACCCTTTAGGGCCTACCACAAACGGCGCGTCCCACACCTCTTCAGCACCCTGTGTCGGGCGTCCCTTCCGTCAGGTGGTACGTCGCGCGGGAGTCGAGCAGCAGCGCGACCAGGGCCCGTTCGGACTGCCGGAGCGGTACGACGACCCCGCTACCCGATTTCCGTACGGTGATGCCGTGCAGCGCCAGTTCGTCCCCGACCTCGGCGTACTGGTCCGCGGTCAGCCGGTATCCGCAGGGCGGGTCCTGGATGACCTCGGCGGGTTCCGCCGGGTCGTTGTCTGCGCCGCCGACGTAGACGGGCCCGGTGTCGCGCAGTCCGGCGACGCGGGCCGCGCCGGTCGCCGTCTCGATCTGCCCGCGCCGCTCCTGGACGAAGTCGAACAGGCCGCCGAGCGCCGCGAGCTGGGAGTCGCGGCGGCGCCGGTTGTTGAGCGCCGGGTCGGCCTCCTCCTCGGGGGTGCCGGGGTCGACGCGGCTCTCGATGAGCAGGCCGACGGCGTGCTTGAGCCCGGAGAGGTTGCGCAGGATGCGCTCCTGTCCGTCGCCCGCGGTCTGCTTGACCGGTTCGCCGGTGACGGGGTCGGTCCAGATGCCGTACGTGCCGGTGGAGTGCCCGGCGGCCTCCGCGGCGGGCCGCACGTACGTCCCCGAGAGGGTGCGGGCCTCGTCGTGCACGGCCGCGTCCGTGTTGAGGTTGCGCGGCCAGAGGTCGAAGAGGTCCTTGTCGTAGTACTCGGGGGTGGCCCCGTACTCGTGCAGGTCGTAGATGACGTCGGGCCGGCGGTCGCGGATGACGGCGGCCATCGCGCGGCCCTCGGCGGTCTTCAGGGCGACGTGGTCGCGGTTGATGTCGACGCCGTCGGAGTTGCCGCGGGTGTCGGCGGCGCGGCCGTCGGGGTTGGCGGTCGGCACGACGAGCAGGGTGGTGCGGGACAGGAAGGCGCGGGTCGCGGGGCTCCGGTCGTAGGTGAGGTCGCGCACCTTGGTGAGGCAGGCCTCGCGGCCGGAGGGCTCGTTGCCGTGCTGGCTGCAGATCAGCAGCACGGTGTTGGTGGTGGTGCGCTCCCCGATGCGCACGAGCTGGAGCGGCCGGCCCTGCTTGGTGGTGCCGATGCGGGAGACGGAGACGCGGTCGGAGGCACGGTCGAGGTCGGCGAGGAGCCGCTGCTCCTCGGGCTGGCTGGTCCAGCGGGCCCCGTTCGCCTCCTCGAAGCCCGTGCGGGGCGGGTGGCCGGTGGCCTGGGCCGGGGCTGTCACCACGAGGGGCGCGGCGAGCGCGGCCGCGGCGCAGGCGGTCAGGGCCAGTCTGCTGAGTCTCATCGGTTGCTGCCTCCCGGTACGGGGCGGCCGGGCCGGAAGGTGCTGGGCCCGTCGGCCGCGGAGGGTTGGGGGGTGGCGACGGTGGGTCCTGCGGTGGCGGCGGCGAACGCGCCGGCTCCGCCGACGACGGGCACGCGGGCCGCGGTGCGGGACAGGTCGAGCGTGAGCGTGGGCCGGGTCGACGGGGGGTCGATGAGGTCCTTGTCGGTGCCGGCGACGATCAGGGCGAGCCGGTGCCCCTTGGGCACGACGTGGTCGCTCGCGGCGAGGGAGATCGTGAGCGTGTACGGCGTGCCGGGCTGGAGCCGCCGGCCCTTCGCCGGGTCCGCGTAGGTGCCGAGGTCGGCCCAGCCGCGGCTGAACACGGTCGCACCGACGTCGGCGGTCGCGGCCCGGGTGGCGAGGAAGCAGGAGCTGTCGCCGGGCGTGCTCGGGCCCCAGCAGGTGCGGTCGGTGAGCGTGTCGATGCCCTCGCCGGAGCCGGTGAAGTCGCGGATCGTGGCGGGGCCGAGATCGACGAGCACGGCGCTCAGGTGCGCGGTCGGGGTCGTCGGGGTGGCGGTGACGGTCACCTTCGAGGAGCCGGACAGGCGCAGGTCCTCGCCGAGCGGGCGGCTGAGGAAGCCGGCCTTGTCCGGGGTGCCGGTCTCCAGGTCTGCCGCCCAGTCGGTCTCGGAGCGGGACGGGTCGTCGGTGAACTTCGCGGTGCCGGTGCCCGGTTCGAGGCCGAGGGCGCCGACGCCGGGGGCGCTGCCGGTGGCGGGGCGCAGGGCGGTGGCGCGGGTGTCGGCGGGCGGCCAGACGCGGTCGGTGGTCCAGCGGTCGGGGGCGCGCTCGATGTCGGCCATCGGCTCGCGGTCGACGCCGTTGTCGTAGCCGAGGAGTTCGTGGTCGAACCAGCGGTGCAGGGTGTCGACCCACTGGGCGCGCCGGAAGTCGAACGGGTCGACGTGGCCGGTCTGGGCGAGCCAGATCTTGCGCTCGACCCCGTTCTTCGCGAGGGCCTCCCACCACTGGCCGAAGTGCTTGGCGCGGACGTTGAGGTCCTGCATGCCGTGCACGACGAAGACGCTGGCCTTCACCTTGCTCGCGTCCTTGACGTAGTCGCGCTCCTGCCACAGCCCCGTCCAGTCACCGCTGCGGGGTGCTTCGTCGACAAGTCGCTTCTGCACGGAGGCGCAGCGGGTGCGCGCCTCGGGGCTCTCGACGTAGTCGGACAGCCACTCGGGGCCCGAGTCGTAGAGCGGCGCGCCCTGCTGGAAGTAGTAGTCGTACCAGGAGGAGATGCCACCGATCGGGACGATGGTCTCGAGGCCCTCGACGCCGGTCGCGGCGACGCCGTTGGCGATCGTGCCGTCGTAGCTCTTGCCGATCATGCCGGTGCGGCCGTTGCTCCAGTCCGCGCGGGCGCGCTCGGTGCCGGTGCGGGTGGTGTAGCCCGTGGCGCGGCCGTTCAGCCAGTCGACGACGGCCTTGGCGGACTGGATGTCGGAGCGGCCGCCGACGTCGACACAGCCGTCGGAGCGGTTGGTCCCGGCGAGATCGACGCCGATCACCGCGTAGCCGCGCGGCACGAAGTAGTTGTCGTAGAAGAGCGGCATCTGCACGACGTTCCCGTCGGCGTCGTACGTCTTCTTCTGGCTCTCGTTGCCGCGCCCGCAGCAGGAGTAGTAGGGGCTCGCGTCCATGATCACGGGGATGCGGCGGCCCTGGGCCGCGGGCTCGCGGGGGCGGACGATGTCGACGGCGACCCGGTCGGTCCGTCCGTCGCCGTCCCCGTCGAGGCGGGTGTCGACCCAGACGGACTCGCGGATCGCGGTGTCGTACGCGTAGACGGGCCGGGACTCGCGGGCACCGTCGGCGGCGCGGGCGGCGCCCGGGACGAGCAGCACGGCGAGCAGGGCGGCGGTGACCGCGGCGGCGAAGGTGCTCCAGAGGCGGTGCGTGCGTCTGGCAGGTATCGGCATGGCGCGGAAGGTACACGGGTCAACTGCTGTGCGACAGAGGGCCGTACGCGCCGATGTCAGGTCCGTGGGGCGTCCAGACGCATGTCGGCCGAATGGCGATCGTGTGACAGGAGGGGCCATGGACATGACCTGGGGCACGGGTGCTGAATAGGCTCGCGGACGAGCTCAACCCCCTGTCCGTCCCGACGACTTGGAGCCTTTGTGTACCGCAGACTCATCGTCCCCGGCGCGATCGCGGCCTCCCTCCTGCTGGCGATCCCGGCATCGGCCGCCGACTTCGAGCCCGGGGCCTCGGGCATCGGCGATCCCTACTACCCGACGTACGGGAACGGCGGCTACGACGTCTCCCACTACGACCTGCGTCTGAAGTACCAGCCGAAGACGGACCTGCTGGAGGGCACGGCGACGATCATCGCCACGTCTACGCAGGACCTGTCGCGGTTCGACCTCGACCTCGGGCTCGCCGTGAGCGAGGTCCGGGTGAACGGCAAGAAGGCGCGGTTCGCCCGGTCGGGCGAGCAGGAGCTGGAGGTGACCCCGGCGAGCGGGCTGCCGAAGGGCTCCTCGTTCTCCGTCGTCGTCAAGTACGCGGGCAAACCCTCGGAGCTGAAGCTCTGGGGCTTCACGTCCCCGCAGCGCACCCCGGACGGCGCCGTCTTCGCCAACGAGCCGGAGTCGGCGGCCTGGTGGTTCCCGTCGAACGACCACCCGCTCGACAAGGCCACCTACGACATCTCGGTCGCGGTGCCGGACGGCACCCAGGCCATCTCCAACGGCACCCTCCAGTCGCAGAGCTCCAAGCTCGGCTGGACCCGCTTCAACTGGCGCTCCAGCCACCCGCAGGCCACGTACCTGGCGACGCTCGCGGTCGGCAAGTTCGACATCACCACCGACAAGACCGCGGACGGCCTGCCGGTCCTCAACGCGTACAGCAAGGATCTCGGCGCGAACGAGGGCGCGGCGAAGGCCAGCGTGGAGCGGACCGTCGAGGTCGCCGAGTGGCTGGAATCGATCTACGGCAAGTATCCCTTCGAGGCGCTCGGCGGCTACGTCCCCAACGTCCCGTCCGGCTTCGCCCTGGAGACCCAGACCCGGCCGTTCTACTCCCCCAAGCAGTTCGCGAACGGGGCGAACGTGTCCGTCGTCGTCCATGAGCTGGCCCACCAGTGGTACGGCGACAGCGTCTCCGTGAAGAACTGGAAGGACATCTGGATCAACGAGGGCTTCGCCCGCTACAGCCAGTGGCTGTGGTCGGAGAAGGAGGGCGAGGGCACGGCGCAGGAGCTCGCGGACTACGTGTACGCGCAGCACCCGGCGGACGACGCGTTCTGGACCGTCAAGCCCGGGGATCCCGGCGCGGAGAACCAGTTCGCCGGCGCGGTGTACGACCGGGGAGCGCTGGCGATCCAGGCGCTGCGCAACGAGGTCGGCGAGAAGAAGTTCTTCGCCATTCTGAAGGGGTGGCCGCAGCAGCACGCGTACGGGAACGCGGAGGTCTCCGACTTCGTGGCGTACGCGGAGAAGGTGTCCGGGAAGAAGCTCGCTCCGCTGTTCGACACGTGGCTGTATCAGCCGGTGAAGCCGGGGGCGCCGGCGCTTTCGGCTGCCGCCGGGGCGGTGCGGGAGCCGAAGTCCTTCAAGCGGATCGCGGCGACGAACTCGATCCACGACGTGCACTGAGCCGTCTGCCGGGTCGCTGTTCGTGTGGTGTCTGCGGGGGCGTGGGGGCTGGTCGCGCAGTTCCCCGCGCCCCTGAGATGCGCACTTCGTGCGCGATCTCATCGGGCGCCAGGGCATCGGGGAAATGCGACGCGAAGCGTCTGCATTTCAGGGGCGCGGGGAAC
>NZ_JBHYTK010000037.1:0-35131 GCF_042749255.1 Streptomyces sp. NPDC059524
CAGGGGGGACCCTGTGGGAGAGTAGGACGCCGCCGAACTCCTTTTGATAAAGCCTCTGGTCCTGAGCATTCTGCTCGGGGCCAGAGGCTTTTTTGTTGTGTGTCACCGTTCGTTCACGTTGGACGACGACCATCCGGGGCATGGGCACAGTCGCAATGCTGCAGGCCGCCGGCATCGGTACCGGCGACGAGGTCATCGTCCCTGCCTACGGCAACACTGAGATCGCCGAAGCCGTCACCCGTACCGGGGCCGCCCCCGTCTTCGCCGACATCGATCCGGACACGTACTGCATCGACCCCGCACACGTCGCCGCCTGCGTGAACGAGCGGACGGCGGCCGTCGTCCCCGTGCACCGGTTCGGGCACCGGGCCGATGTCGCCCGGCTCAGGGAGCTCGCGGGCCGGCACGGCCTGCTGGTTCTCGAGCACGGCGAGGCCGAGAAGCCGTACGACCAGGTTGTGCAACGTCGAGCCCACGCCGCGTACTTGAGCGGGCGGCTCAGTGGCGTACGGACGCCTCAGGGGCATGACGGTCACACCTACCAGCAGTACGTCGTGCGGGTGCCCGGAAACGGGCGGCCCGACCGGGACGCCTTCGCGCGCGTGCTGCGGGGCAAGGGGATCGAGTGCAGCGTGCCCGTGAAGACGCCGGTGCACCGCATGCCGGCGTTCCGGCGGGACGTCGCGCTGCCGGAGACGGAGCGGGCCGCTGACGAGACGCTGGCGCTGCCGGTCGACGGGCGCATGTCCCGGCGCCAGTTGCAGCGGCTCGTGGCGAACTGCAATGCGCTCGGCGGACTGCTCCAGCCGGCTTTCTGAAGGCGGGAGAACCGCCGCCGGGGGGTGGTTCGAAGCGCCCTGAACTTCAGGTATGCTTTTTCTTGTTGGCGCGCGGGAAACCGCGAAAGCGACAGGCCCCTATAGCTCAGTCGGTAGAGCGTCTCCATGGTAAGGAGAAGGTCAGCGGTTCGATTCCGCTTGGGGGCTCGGGAATTGAGGCCTCCGCCCTGATCGGGCGGGGGCCTTTTTCGTTGTGCGGGACAGGACGGCCGCACCCGCCGGAGCGGGTGCGGACCGGACCTCAGTCGTGATGCAGGCCGGCGACACGCATCGTCAGAATGGCCATGTCGTCCGACGGGGCGTCCGCGGCGAACCGCTCCACCGCCCGCATGATGCGCGCGGCCACCGCACCCGCCGTCAGGCCCGTGCACGTGGACAGGACTTCGGCCAGGCCGTCGTCGCCCAGCATGCGCGAGCCCTCGCGGCGCTCCGTGATGCCGTCCGTGACACACAGCAGGACGTCGCCCGGGTCCAGGGTCATCGTCTGCTCGTACAGCTCGAGGTCGTCCATGACGCCCAGCAGCGGCTGCGGCTCGGCGAACGGGACGACCGTGCCGTCCTGGCGCAGGCGCAGCGGCAGCGGGTGTCCGGCGCAGACCATCTTCAGGACGGCCGAGCCGTCCTCCTGCGGCCACAACTCCCCGTAGAGCAGCGTGAGGAAGCGGCTGCGGGCGCCCTCGTCCAGGATCGCCGCGTTCAGGCGCTCCAGGACGGCGGGGCCGCCGAAGCCCTCGCGGGCCAGGAGGCGCAGGGCGTGACGGGCCAGACCGGTGACCGCGGCGGCCTCCGGGCCCGTGCCGCAGACGTCGCCGATGGCGAAGCCGTACGCGCCGTCGCGGATCGGGAAGAGATCGTAGAAGTCACCACCGACCTCGTTGCCCTCGCCGGCCGCGCGGTAGATGACCTCGACCTCGACGCCCGGGACCTCCGGGAGCTCCGGCGGGAGGAGGCTGCGCTGGAGGGACTGGCTGATCGCCATGCGCTCCGAGTAGAGGCGGGCGTTGTCGAGCGCGAGGGCCGCTCGGCGGCTGAGGTCCTCGGCGAGCTCCAGGATCTCCTGGCGGAAGTGCTCGTCCGTCGGCTTGCCGAGCGTGAGCATGCCGATGACGCGGTTGCGCGCGACCAGAGGGAGGACCACGGTCTCGCCGCCGACGGCCGAGGCCGTCTGCAGGGTCGTGCCGATGCCCGAACTGACGCTCGCCGGTTCGCCGAGGCCGAGGCTGCGCATGGAGGTGCGCAGTGCCGCCTGGTGAGCGGCCTCGGCGGGCGCCGACCAGACGCGGGCGCCCGGCGTCGGGACCGGCTCGGGCGGAGCGATCTTGGAAAGCAGGGCTTTCAGGCCATCGATGCGTTCCTCGTCCTCGTGCAGGACGTAGGAGAGGTACGGCTCGGAGGACTGGTCGGCGATCGTGTAGACGGCGCACCAGGTGGCGAGCGTCGGGACCGTCATCTGCGCCATGAGGGCGAGGGTCTGGTCGCGGTCGAGCGTGCCGGCGAGGAGGTCGGACGCCTCCACGAGGAAGCTCAGCGAGCCGCGGCGCAGCTTCTCGAGCTCGCCGAGGCGGGCGGACTCGACGGCCAGCGCGATGCGGTCCGCGGCGAACTGGAGGCGCAGCGCCTCTTCGTTGGAGTAGCGGTCCGGAGACTCCGCGGCGACGCCCAGGGAGCCGGTGAGACGGCCCTCGACCTTGAGGGGGACCGTGACGACCGAGCGCATCCCCGTGCCGTTCAGGAGCGGGACCGCGCCGGGGACCTGGGTGAGGTCTTCGTGGACGGCGGGCATACGGGCCGAGCCGTAGCGGCCGGGGCCGACCTCGACGGGCACGCGCGCGAAGCGCTGACGTGCCGAGGGCAGCCCGGTCGAGGCACGGACCTCCAACTCGGTCTCGTCGTCGGTCGCGAGGAGGAGGAAGGCGGAGTCGCCGTCGAGCATGTCGCGGGCGCGCTCCACGGTGCGCTGGAGGAGGCCGTCGAGGTCGTCGGGGGCCGGCGAGCCGATGAAGACCTCGAAGGGGTCCGAGCCCTGGCCGTCGCCGTGCGAGGACGAGTCGGAGGCGGGCACGCGCAAGGGGGTCTGCAGGACGGCCCGCTCGTGGTCGCGCACCAGGAGGCAGACCGTGGAGGGATCGCCGTCCGTGTCGCGTACGCGCAGGTGTGAGGCGTAGACGGGGGTTACGCGGCCGTCGGCGCCTCGGATGCCGTAACTGCCCTCCCAGCGCGACAGTTGGAGCGCGTCGGCGATGCCGGTGCTGGTGCCGGGGGTGTGCGGCCAGGCCGCGAGGTCGGTGAGGGGTTTGCCGACGACCTGCTCGGCCGCGTAGCCGAACAGGTGCTCGGCGTCCTCGTTCCAGGCGGTGATGGCGCCCGTCTTGTCGATCTGGACGACGGCGACCCGGACGCGCTCGTCGGCGAGCGGGAGCAGAGCCGAGGGGAGTGCGGGGCCGGCGGTGCGGGTGCCCACCGACCGCTCGGGCAGGTCGAGTTGGAACCAGACCTGCTTGTGGGTGGCCGAGTAGTCGACGCCCCAGCGGCCGGCGAGCGCGGCGCAGAGCTGGAGGCCGCGGCCGCCCTCGCGGTCGGGGCTTCCCATGTTGATGGCCGCGGACTGGAGCGGGATCTCCCGTTCCGGATAGCGGTCGGAGACCTGGATGCGGACGTGGTCCTCACTGCGCAGACACAGAACCTCCGCGGACGTGCCCGCGTGGACGACGGCATTGGTCACGAGCTCGCTGGTCAGGACCACGGCGTCGTCGATGATGTCGCTGTAGCCCCACCCCTGGAGGGTGTCGCGCACGAAGGAGCGGGCGGTCGCGACGGAGCGCCCGACGGGTTCGAAGGTGGCGGCCGCGCGCGCGGTGATCACAGAACTCCCTGTACGAGTAGTACTCGCTGTACGAATGTCGAGGCCCAGGTCTCCCGTACCCATGTCTCGGCCGCCCCTCCGATGCCCGCTCGTTTTCCGCCACCGACCAGGCCGGGCGGACCGGGGTGGGTGGACAGCCGCTGCCCAGGTTACTTACCTTCGCCGTCCGTGCGGATGCCGGTCGCCAGTGTTTCCGCCGGGCGGGTGTGCGGAGGGTGTGCGAAGCTGCCGAACTGTTATGGCCTGGTTCAGCCATGGTGAAACACTGGGCAAGCTTCCTGTCGGTACGCATCGAAACGAGGGTGCGACGGTAGAAGCGAAACCGAGCAACCCGAGCAGTACAGGTCGACCCCTGCGGGAGGGACACAGTGGAGTCTGGCGCAGCGACGCGGGGCAAGAAAGCGCGCGCGGAAGGCGGACAGTCCCTGACGAAACAGCGCAAAACGCGCGGCGGCAGTGGCACGACGACGGTCGACACGGCCTCGCTGAACCGGCTGCTGGCCGGTCTGGTCGCGATGCGGGACGGCAACTTCCGCAAGCGGCTGACGGTCAGCGGCGACGGCGTGATGTCGGAGATCGCGGCCGTCTTCAACGAGGTGGCCGACCGGAACCTGCATCTGACGGGTGAGCTGTCACGCGTGCGCCGCATGGTCGGGCGCGAGGGCAAGCTGACCGAGCGGCTGGAGGAGGGCGCCTGCGAGGGCTCCTGGGCCGCCGCGGTGAGCGCGTCGAACGCCCTGGTCGACGACCTCGTACGACCTGTCTCCGAGGTCAGCAGGGTGCTCTCCGCGGTCGCGGAGGGTGACCTGTCGCCCCGGATGGAGCTGCGGGCGCAGGGGCCGGGGGACGGGACCGGGCATCCGCTGCGCGGCGAGTTCCTCAAGGTCGGTCGGACGGTCAACAACCTGGTCGACCAGCTCTCCACCTTCACCGACGAGGTCACGCGCGTGGCCAGTGAGGTGGGGACCGAGGGCAAGCTCGGCGGTCAGGCCCGGGTGCGCGGAATGTCGGGTTCGTGGAAGGACCTCACGGATTCCGTCAACAACATGGCGTACCGGCTCACCGCTCAGGTGCGTGACATTGCTCTCGTGACGACGGCCGTGGCCAAGGGCGATCTGTCCCGGAAGGTCACCGTCGACGTCGCGGGCGAGATGCTCGAGTTGAAGAACACCGTCAACACGATGGTGGACCAGCTGTCCTCGTTCTCCTCCGAGGTGACCCGAGTCGCCCGTGAGGTGGGCACCGAGGGCGAGCTCGGCGGGCAGGCGCAGGTGCCCGGTGTGGCCGGCGTGTGGAAGGACCTCACCGATTCGGTGAACCTGATGGCCGGCAACCTGACGGCCCAGGTGCGCGGCATCGCCGAGGTCACCACGGCGGTCGCCAACGGTGACCTGTCGCGGAAGGTGACCGTGTCGGCGCGCGGCGAGGTCGCCCAGCTCGCCGAGACGATCAACCAGATGACCGAGACGCTGCGCACGTTCGCGGACGAGGTCACGCGCGTCGCCAACGAGGTCGGCGCCGAGGGCCAGCTCGGCGGACAGGCCAATGTGCCGGGCGCGGCCGGTACGTGGAAGGACCTCACGGACTCGGTCAACACGGTTTTCAGGAACCTGACGACCCAGGTGCGTGACATCGCCACTGTCACGACGGCGGTGGCGAACGGTGACCTCTCCCAGAAGGTGACCGTCGACGTCGCGGGCGAGATGCTCGAGCTGAAGAACACCGTCAACACGATGGTGGACCAGCTGTCCGCCTTCGGTGCCGAAGTCACGCGCGTGGCACGGGAGATCGGCGTCGAGGGTGAGCTCGGCGGCCAAGCGCTCGTCGTGGGCGCCGCCGGCACCTGGAAAGACCTCACCGACTCTGTGAACACGGCTTTCCGCAACCTCACCGGACAGGTGCGGAACATCGCCCAGGTGACGACGGCGGTGGCGAACGGCGACCTCTCCCAGAAGGTCACCGTCGACGTGTCCGGCGAGATGCTCCAGCTGAAGAACACCGTGAACACGATGGTGGACCAGCTGTCGAGCTTCGCCGACCAGGTGACCCGTATGGCGCGCGACGTGGGCACGGAGGGCCGCCTCGGCGGCCAGGCCCGCGTCGACGGCGTGAGCGGCACCTGGAAGGAGCTCACCGACTCCGTCAACTTCATGGCCGGCAACCTGACTTCACAGGTGCGGCAGATCGCTCAGGTCACTACAGCTGTAGCGCGCGGTGACCTCTCCCAGAAGATCGACGTGGACGCGCGCGGCGAGATCCTGGAGCTGAAGAACACCATCAACACGATGGTCGACCAGCTGTCCGCCTTCGCGGACCAGGTGACCCGCGTGGCCCGCGAGGTGGGTACGGAAGGCCGCCTGGGCGGTCAGGCGCAGGTGCCCGGCGTGGCCGGTGTGTGGCGCGACCTGACCGACTCGGTGAACGGCATGGCCGGCAACCTCACGGCCCAGGTGCGCAACATCGCGCAGGTCGCCACCGCGGTCGCCCGCGGTGACCTGTCGCAGAAGATCGACGTGGACGCGCGCGGCGAGATCCTGGAGCTGAAGAACACCCTCAACACGATGGTGGACCAGCTCTCCGCGTTCGCCGAGCAGGTGACGCGGGTGTCCCGCGAGGTGGGTACGGACGGCATCCTCGGCGGGCAGGCCGAGGTGCAGGGCGTGTCGGGTACGTGGAAGGACCTGACGCAGTCCGTGAACGGCATGGCGAACAACCTGACCCTTCAGGTGCGCAACATCGCCGAGGTCACTACAGCTGTAGCGCGCGGCGACCTGTCCAAGAAGATCACCGTCGACGCCAAGGGCGAGATCCTCGAGCTCGTCACCACGGTGAACACGATGGTGGACCAGCTGTCGTCGTTCGCCGAGCAGGTGACCCGCGTGGCCCGTGAGGTGGGCACCGAGGGCCAGCTGGGCGGCCAGGCGCGCGTCCCGGGCGTCACGGGCATCTGGAAGGACCTGAGCGACAACGTCAACCTGATGGCCAACAACCTGACCATGCAGGTGCGCAACATCTCCCAGGTGGCCGCGGCCGTCGCCAACGGCGACCTGACCCGCACGGTGACCATCGAGGCGCGCGGCGAGGTCGCGCAGCTCGCCGACACGTTCAACACCATGGTGAAGACGCTGAGTTCGTTCGCCGACCAGGTCACCAAGGTGGCCCGCGAGGTGGGTACGGACGGCATCCTCGGCGGCCAGGCCCGCGTACCCGGCGTGTCCGGTACGTGGAAGGACCTCACCGAGTCCGTGAACGGCATGGCGTCGAACCTCACCGGCCAGGTGCGCAACATCGCGATGGTCACGACGGCCATCGCCAAGGGCGACCTGACCAAGAAGATCGACATCGACGCGCGCGGCGAGATCCTCGAGCTGAAGACGACGATCAACACGATGGTCGACCAGCTGTCCTCGTTCGCCGAGGAGGTCACGCGCGTGGCCCGCGAGGTGGGTACCGAGGGTCAGCTGGGCGGCCAGGCACGCGTGCGTGACGTGGACGGCACCTGGCGCGACCTCACCGAGTCCGTGAACGAGATGGCCGGGAACCTGACCCGTCAGGTGCGCGCCATCGCGGCCGTCGCCACCGCGGTGACCCGCGGCGACCTCAACCTCAAGATCGACGTCGACGCCGCGGGCGAGATCCAGGTCCTCCAGGACAACATCAACAAGATGATCTCGAACCTGCGCGACACCACGATCGCCAACGAGGAGCAGGACTGGCTGAAGGGCAACCTGGCGCGCATCTCGGGTCTGCTCCAGGGCCGCCGCGACCTCGACGACGTGGCCTCGCTGATCATGAGCGAGCTGACGCCCGTGGTGTCCGCACAGCACGGCGCGTTCTTCCTGGCGCTGCCCCTCGACGAGGCCGCCGACCCGGCGACCGCCGACGAGGACGCGTACGAGCTGCGCATGCTGGGCTCCTACGGCTACTCGATGGGGTCCATGCCGACCTCGTTCCGGCCCGGCGAGACGCTCATCGGGACGGCCGCCCAGGAGCGGCGCACGATCCTCGTGGACAACGCGCCCAGCGGCTACCTGAAGATCGCCTCCGGGCTCGGGGAGGCGCCGCCGGCCCAGGTCGTCGTGATCCCCGTGCTCTTCGAGGGCACGGTGCTCGGGGTGATCGAGCTGGCGTCGTTCACGCCGTTCACGCAGATCCAGAAGGACTTCCTGAACCAGATCGCCGAAATGATCGCGACGAGCGTCAACACGATCTCGGTCAACTCCAAGACCGAGGTCCTGCTGAAGCAGTCGCAGGAGCTGACCGAGCAGCTGCGCGAACGCTCGGCCGAGCTGGAGAACCGGCAGAAGGCCCTCCAGGCGTCCAACGCCGAGCTGGAGGAGAAGGCCGAGCTGCTGGCCCGGCAGAACCGTGACATCGAGGTGAAGAACACCGAGATCGAGGAGGCGCGGCAGGTCCTGGAGGAGCGCGCCGAGCAGCTCGCGGTGTCGATGCGCTACAAGAGCGAGTTCCTCGCCAACATGTCGCACGAACTGCGTACGCCGCTCAACTCGCTGCTCATCCTGGCGAAGCTGCTCGCGGACAACGCGGACGCGAACCTGACGCCCAAGCAGGTCGAGTTCGCCGAGACGATCCACGGGGCGGGCTCGGACCTGCTCCAGCTGATCAACGACATCCTGGACCTGTCGAAGGTCGAGGCGGGCAAGATGGACGTGTCGCCGACCCGCATCGCCCTGGTGCAGCTCGTCGACTACGTGGAGGCGACGTTCCGCCCGCTGACCGCCGAGAAGCAACTCGACTTCTCCGTAAGGGTCTCGCCGGAACTGCCGACCACCCTGCACACCGACGAGCAGCGCCTCCTCCAGGTGCTGCGCAACCTCCTGTCCAACGCGGTGAAGTTCACCGACTCCGGAGCGGTGGAGCTCGTCATCCGGCCCGCCGGCAGCGACGTGCCCCACGCGATCCGCGAACAGCTCCTGGAAGCGGGCTCGTTGCAGGACGCGGACGCTGACCTGATCGCCTTCTCGGTGACCGACACCGGCATCGGTATCGCCGGCAGCAAGATGCGCGTCATCTTCGAGGCGTTCAAGCAGGCCGACGGCACGACGAGCCGCAAGTACGGCGGCACCGGACTCGGCCTGTCCATCAGCCGGGAGATCGCCCGCCTGCTGGGCGGTGAGATCCACGCGGCGAGCGAGCCCGGACGCGGCTCCACGTTCACGCTGTATCTTCCGCTGCACCCCGCCGAGCTGCCGCCCCAGGGGTACGCGCAGCTGGCGCCGTCCGTGGAGCCGGGGCGCCCGCTGGCCCTCGAGCCCGCGCCGGAGCCCGCCGAGGCGGAGACCCCGGCCGAGGTGAAGTCGTACCAGGAGACGCAGAGCGGTGCGGCCGCGCTCTTCAGGCGGCGGCGCAGGCACGCGCCGGCTCCCGAGCAGACAACGGACCTCGGGGCGCGGGCGAGCGGCGACGGGCAGCAGGGCCGCGAGCGCTGGGACGCCGCGGGGGAGGAGAGCGCGCCGAAGCCGCGGCGCGCGTTCCAGTTCGGCGGCGAGAAGGTCCTCATCGTCGACGACGACATCCGCAACGTGTTCGCGCTGACCAGCGTCCTGGAGCAGCACGGCCTGTCGGTCCTGTACGCGGAGAACGGCCGCGAGGGCATCGAGGTCCTGGAGCAGCACGACGACGTGACGGTCGTGCTGATGGACATCATGATGCCGGAGATGGACGGGTACGCGACGACGACGGCGATCCGGCGGATGCCCCAGTTCGCGGGGCTGCCGATCATCGCCCTCACCGCGAAGGCGATGAAGGGCGACCGGGAGAAGGCGATCGAGTCGGGGGCTTCCGACTATGTGACGAAGCCGGTCGATCCTGATCATCTGCTCGCCGTGATGGAGCAGTGGATGCGCGGTGAGTGACCGGAAACCGGAACCTTCACGTGTACTTGCTGACTGAGTGTGGTCGAACTCGTGTAGAAGTGCGGGAAGCGGGGAACCTTCAGGTCTCCCGCTACGTTTCTGCTACGTGCACAGTGACATCGCGGTGACAGGGTGTGGCGACAGGCGGGGTGCGGCTACCATGACCGGCACAAGGACGGGCGGCGCAAGGGAGTCGTTCCCCGGGGCGGCGGCAGGAGCCACCCCGAGTCCTGCGGACAGGGGCGGCCCCATGCCGGGGCGAGGAGGGCGGGCCATGGTGCAGAAGGCCAAGATCCTCCTGGTCGATGACCGGCCGGAGAATCTGTTGGCGCTGGAGGCCATTCTCTCCGCGCTCGATCAGACGCTGGTGCGGGCATCGTCCGGGGAGGAAGCGCTCAAAGCGCTGCTCACGGACGACTTCGCGGTCATTCTGCTGGACGTCCAGATGCCGGGAATGGACGGTTTCGAAACCGCCGCGCACATCAAGCGCCGCGAGCGGACACGTGACATCCCGATCATCTTCCTCACCGCGATCAACCATGGCCCCCATCACACCTTCCGGGGCTACGCGGCGGGCGCGGTGGACTACATCTCGAAGCCGTTCGACCCGTGGGTGCTGCGCGCCAAGGTCTCGGTCTTCGTCGAGCTGTACATGAAGAACTGCCAACTGCGGGAGCAGGCCGCCCTGCTGCGCCTTCAGCTGGAGGGCGGCGGCAAGGCCGTCGGCGACACGAAGGAGCCCGCGGGGCTGCTCGCCGAGCTGTCCGCGCGGCTCGCCGCCGTCGAGGAGCAGGCCGAGGCGCTCTCCAAGCAGCTCGACGACGACTCGGCGGACGCGGCCGCGGTGGCCACGGCCGCGCACCTGGAGCGCAAGCTGACCGGGCTGCGCAGAGCGCTCGACGCGCTGGAGCCCGGCACCGGCAGCGGCGCGCCCACGCTCCCGTCGCAGAACTGAGCGGACGGCCCAAGGGGCCCGGCGGCTCCGAGGAGCAGAACCGAGGCGTTGACCGGCCCTTGAGGCCGTGTCAGCTCACGGCACGTCAGACCGCGACACGAACGGGTGAAGCAGTGGGCACACGTGTCCCGAGTCGCCCTCCCCGGTAACCTCACACCTATGGCCTCACGTCCCGCAGCCAAGAAGACGCCCGCGAAGAAGGCGGCCGCGCCGACCAAGGCTCCGGCGAAGAAGGCCCCTGCGAAAAAGGCCCCCGCCAAGAAGGCGCCGGCCAAGAAGGCACCCGCCAAGAAGACCGCGGCGAAGAAGGCCGCGCCCAAGCCGGCGCCCAATCCGACCGGCGGTCTCTACAAGGTCGTACGGGCCCTGTGGCTCGGCGTCGCGCACAGCGTGGGCGCGATGTTCCGCGGCATAGGGCGGGGCGCTAAGGGGCTCGACCCGGCGCACCGCAAGGACGGCCTCGCACTCCTGCTGCTCGGCGTCGCGCTGATCTGCGCCGCCGGTACCTGGTCCAATCTGCGCGGCCCCGTGGGCGACCTCGTCGAGATGCTGGTGACCGGCGCCTTCGGCCGGCTCGACCTGCTCGTGCCGATCCTGCTCGGCATCATCGCCGTACGCCTGATCCGGCACCCCGAGAAGCCCGAGGCCAACGGGCGCATCGTGATCGGCCTGTCCGCGCTCGTCATCGGCGTCCTCGGCCAGGTCCACATCGCCTGCGGCGCGCCCGCGCGCGCCGATGGCATGCAGGCCATAAGGGACGCCGGCGGGCTGATCGGCTGGGCCGTCGCGACGCCGCTGAGCTTCACGGTCACCGAGGTGCTCGCCGTCCCACTGCTCGTCCTGCTCACCGTCTTCGGCCTCCTCGTCGTCACCGCGACGCCGGTCAACGCGATCCCGCAGCGCCTGCGCCTGCTCGGCGTGAAGCTCGGCATCGTGCACGACGACACGCCCCTCGACGAGCAGGACGAGGACCCGTACGACGAGGAGTGGCGCGAGGCCACCCCCGCGCGCCCGCGCCGCCGCGCCGCCGCGCTGACTCCCGAGGCGTTCGACCCGGACCGCATAGAGGAGGACGCCCTCTCCAAGCGGCGCCGTCCCCGGCGCGGCTCCGTGCAGCCCGCCATGGAGCGGCCCCTGGACGCCGTGGACGTGGCCGCCGCCGCGGCCGCCGCGCTCGACGGGGCCGTGCTGCACGGGATGCCGCCGTCGCCGCTCGTCGCCGACCTCACCCAGGGCGTCGGTGCCGAGCGCGCCGAGGAGGACACGTCGTCGACCGAGCGCTCGGCCCCGGTGCCGGGCGCGCGTGCCAAGCAGCCGCCCGCCAAGGCCGAGGACACGCCGTCGCGGCTCGCCGTGCCGGACCTCACCAAGTCGGCGCCCGACGCGCCCCGCGACCTGCCGCCGCGCGCCGAGCAGCTCCAGCTCGCCGGTGACATCACGTACGGACTGCCCTCCCTCGACCTGCTCACGCGCGGGGGGCCCGGCAAGTCGCGCAGCGCCGCCAACGACCTGGTCGTCGACTCGCTCTCGAACGTGTTCACCGAGTTCAAGGTCGACGCCGCGGTCACCGGCTTCACCCGCGGCCCGACGGTCACGCGCTACGAGGTCGAGCTCGGCCCCGCCGTGAAGGTCGAGAAGATCACCGCGCTGGCCAAGAACATCGCGTACGCCGTCGCCTCCCCGGACGTGCGGATCATCAGCCCCATCCCCGGCAAGTCCGCGGTCGGCATCGAGATCCCGAACACGGACCGCGAGATGGTCAACGTGGGGGACGTGCTGCGCCTCGCCGACGCGGCCGAGGACGACCACCCGATGCTGGTCGCGCTCGGCAAGGACGTCGAGGGCGGCTATGTCATGGCGAACATGGCGAAGATGCCGCACATCCTCGTCGCCGGTGCCACCGGCTCCGGAAAGTCGTCCTGCATCAACTGCCTGATCACCTCGATCATGATGCGGGCGACCCCCGAGGACGTCCGGATGGTCCTCGTCGACCCCAAGCGCGTCGAGCTGACCGCCTACGAGGGCATCCCGCACCTGATCACGCCGATCATCACCAACCCCAAGCGGGCCGCCGAGGCGCTCCAGTGGGTCGTGCGCGAGATGGACCTGCGCTACGACGACCTGGCGGCCTTCGGATACCGGCACATCGACGACTTCAACGAGGCCGTCCGCACCGGCAAGCTCAAGACGCCCGAGGGCAGCGAGCGGGAGCTCAAGCCGTACCCGTACCTGCTGGTGATCGTCGACGAGCTCGCCGACCTCATGATGGTCGCCCCGCGCGACGTCGAGGACTCGATCGTGCGCATCACGCAGCTCGCGCGTGCCGCCGGCATCCACCTGGTGCTCGCCACACAGCGGCCCTCCGTGGACGTCGTCACCGGTCTGATCAAGGCGAACGTGCCGTCCCGGCTCGCCTTCGCCACGTCCTCGCTCGCCGACAGCCGCGTCATCCTCGACCAGCCGGGCGCCGAGAAGCTCATCGGCAAGGGCGACGGCCTCTTCCTCCCCATGGGGGCGAACAAGCCGACCCGTATGCAGGGCGCCTTCGTCACCGAGGACGAGATCCACGCCGTCGTGCAGCACTGCAAGGACCAGATGGCGCCCGTCTTCCGGGACGACGTCACCGTGGGCACCAAGCAGAAGAAGGAGATCGACGAGGACATCGGCGACGACCTGGAGCTGCTGTGCGCGGCCGCCGAGCTGGTCGTGTCGACCCAGTTCGGCTCCACCTCCATGCTGCAGCGCAAGCTCCGCGTGGGCTTCGCGAAGGCCGGCCGGCTCATGGACCTCATGGAGTCGCGGAACATCGTCGGGCCGAGCGAGGGTTCGAAGGCTCGTGACGTTCTTGTGAAGCCTGACGAGCTGGACGGAGTGCTCGCGGTGATCCGTGGGGAGGCTCAGTCCTGACGATGTTGCGATTTCGATATCACCCGTAAGGGCGGCGGGGGCAACCGTTTCCCTTTCGGGTACGTCAAGTTGAGCGAGGGGGCGGCCCGCCGTCCCGCCGTCGGGTCACCGGGCCATACCGATGGCGTACAAAGTACGACCGCCCGGTTGCCCCACCCTTTCGCAACCCCCCTAGACTGAACCTCCAGCAGGTGGCTACACGCTCGAAAGGCGCCCCCGTGTCCATCGGCAACTCCCCTGAAGACGACCGTCCTTCGGAAGACCGCACCCCGCCCGTGGACGACGCCCGTCCCTCGATCGGACGCGTCCTCCAGCAGGCGCGCGTCGACGCCGGCCTGACCGTCGACGAGGTCAGCCAGTCGACCCGGGTGCGCATCCCGATCGTCCACGCCATCGAGCAGGACGACTTCTCCCGCTGCGGCGGCGACGTGTACGCGCGCGGACACATCCGCACGCTCGCCCGCGCCGTCGGCGTCGATCCCGAGCCACTGCTCGCCCAGTACGGGGCGGAACACGGCGGCCACGTCGCGCCCACCCCGGCCACGCCCCTCTTCGAGGCCGAGCGCATCCGCTCCGAGCCGCGCCGGCCGAACTGGACGGCCGCCATGGTCGCCGCGATCGTCGCGGTGATCGCCTTCGTCGGCTACACGGTGGTCAACGGCGGCGACGACGGTGGCGACAGCCAGCAGGCCGCCGAGGGCTCCACGCCCGCGACCAGCAAGGCCCCGAAGCCGAGCCCGGCGACGAAGAAGCCCGTCGACCCCAAGCCCGACCCCTCCGACAGCGCGATCGCCGCCGCCCCGGCGGACAAGGTCACGGTCAAGATCAGCGCGGCCGACGGCCGCAGCTGGATCTCGGCCAAGGACCACAACGGCCGGATCATGTTCGACGGCCTCCTCGAGCAGGGCCAGTCCAAGACCTTCCAGGACAGCCAGAAGGTCGACCTGGTGCTCGGCGACGCCGGAGCGATCCAGCTCTTCGTGAACGGAAAGCAGATCGAGGACGAGTTCCAGCCCGGCCAGGTCGAGCGGCTCACGTACACCAAGGGAGACCCCGAGCAGGGCTGACCGAGGCCCCGACGATCTTCCGGCAACCCTCCCGGCGAGGGCTGTCGGTGGAACGAAGTAGTCTTGAGCCCATGCCCGAACGCCGTACCGTCGCACTCGTCACCCTTGGCTGCGCCCGTAACGAGGTGGACTCGGAGGAGCTCGCAGGCCGCTTGGAGGCGGACGGCTGGGAGCTCGTCGAGGACGCCGAGTCGGCCGATGTCGCCGTCGTCAACACCTGCGGCTTCGTCGACGCCGCAAAGAAGGACTCCGTCGACGCCCTGCTGGAAGCCAATGACCTCAAGGGTCACGGCAGAACGCAGGCCGTCGTCGCCGTCGGCTGCATGGCCGAGCGGTACGGCAAGGAGCTCGCCGACGCGCTCCCCGAGGCCGACGGCGTGCTCGGCTTCGACGACTACGAGGACATCTCGGGTCGCCTGCAGACCATCCTGGCCGGCGGCAGCGTGGAGGCCCACGCCCCGCGCGACCGCCGCAAGCTCCTGCCGATCAGCCCCGCCGAGCGCCAGGAGGCCGGCTCCGGCGTCGCGCTGCCCGGGCACGCGCCCGTGGACCTGCCCGACGGGCTCGCGCCCGCCTCCGGGCCCCGCGCGCCCCTGCGCCGCCGCCTCGACGGCGCGCCCGTCGCCTCGGTGAAGCTGGCCTCGGGCTGCGACCGGCGCTGCTCCTTCTGCGCCATCCCCTCGTTCCGCGGCTCCTTCATCTCGCGCCGCCCCAGCGATGTGCTCAACGAGACGCGCTGGCTCGCCGAGCAGGGCGTGAAGGAGATCATGCTGGTCTCCGAGAACAACACCTCGTACGGCAAGGACCTCGGCGACATCCGGCTCCTGGAGTCGCTGCTGCCCGAGCTCGCCGGTGTCGACGGCATCGAGCGCGTGCGGGTCAGCTACCTGCAGCCCGCCGAGATGCGGCCCGGTCTCATCGACGTGCTCACGGGCACCGACAAGGTCGTCCCGTACTTCGACCTCTCCTTCCAGCACTCCGCGCCCGGCGTGCTGCGCGCGATGCGCCGCTTCGGCGACACGGACCGCTTCCTGGAGCTCCTGGACACCATCCGGAGCAAGGCCCCCCAGGCCGGTGCCCGCTCGAACTTCATCGTGGGCTTCCCCGGCGAGACCGAGGCCGACCTCGCCGAGCTGGAGCGCTTCCTGAACGGCGCGCGACTGGATGCCATCGGCGTCTTCGGGTACTCCGACGAGGACGGCACCGAGGCCGCCACGTACGACAACAAGCTGGACGAGGACGTCGTCGCGGAGCGCCTCGCGCGCGTGTCGCGCCTCGCCGAGCAGCTGGTGTCGCAGCGCGCCGAGGAGCGCGTCGGCGAGACCGTGCACGTCCTGGTCGAGTCCGTGGACGACGAGGACGGCGTCCTCGGTCGCGGAGCCCACCAGGCGCCCGAGACGGACGGGCAGGTGCGGCTCACGGGCGGCGCGGGTCTGACCGTCGGCCGTATCGTCGAGGCAAAGGTGGTCGGCACCGAGGGAGTGGACCTCGTCGCCGAGCCGCTCGACTGTACTGAGGAGGCGGGCAGATGACGGGAGTCCCGGCATCCGCCGCGGGCGGGACCGGCAGGCCGGCGCCCGGCGGCAAGCTGGGGGCCGCGGCCGTCAATCAGGCCAGCCTGTGGAACATCGCGAACATCCTCACCATGATCCGGCTGCTGCTGGTGCCCGGCTTCGTGGCGCTGCTGCTGGCCGACGGCGGGTACGACCCCGTCTGGCGGGCCTGGGCGTGGGCGGCGTTCGCCGTCGCCATGATCACCGATGTCTTCGACGGGCATCTGGCGCGCACGTACAACCTGGTCACCGACTTCGGCAAGATCGCCGACCCCATCGCCGACAAGGCGATCATGGGGGCGGCGCTGATCTGCCTGTCCTACCTCGGTGACCTGCCCTGGTGGGTGACCGGCGTCATCCTCGGGCGTGAGCTCGGGATCACGCTGCTGCGCTTCGTCGTGATCCGGTACGGGGTCATCCCGGCCAGTCGCGGCGGCAAGATGAAGACCCTCGCGCAGGGCACGGCCGTGGGCATGTACGTGCTCGCGCTGACCGGGCCGCTGGCCACGTTCCGGTTCTGGGTGATGGCGGTGGCCGTCGTCCTGACCGTCGTGACCGGGCTCGACTACGTGCGTCAGGCGGTCGTGCTGCGGCGGGCGGGGCTGGCGGAGGCCGCGGAGGCCTCGGCCGCGTCGCAGGCTGCCGCGGAGGCGTCCGCCGCGGAGTCGGGGGCGGAGACGGCCTCGCGGGCGATCGCGGAGTCGACCTCGGAGTCGACCTCGGAGTCCGCCTCGGGGGCGGCCGAGAAGTGACGCACGAGGCCGCCGAGGCGCTGCGACTGCTGCGGGAGCGGGGGGAGACCCTCGCCGTGGCCGAGTCGCTGACCGGCGGCCTCGTCGCCGCCGAGGTGGTGGCGGTGCCCGGCGCCTCCAAGGCACTGCGCGGCTCCGTCACGGCGTACGCGACCGAGCTCAAGCACCAGCTGCTCGGCGTCGACGCGGGGCTCCTCGCGGCGCACGGCCCGGTCCATCCCGAGGTCGCGCTGCAGATGGCGGCCGGCGTACGGGTCGCGCTCGGCGCCGACTGGGGCGTCGCCACGACCGGCGTCGCGGGCCCCGAGCCGCAGGACGGGCAGCCCGTGGGAACCGTCTATGTGGCCGCCGTCGGACCCGGAGCGGGTGCTTCCGAAGGTGAACAGAATTTCGCTGGTAGCCGCAAAGTGCTCGAGCTGCGGTTGAACGGCGACCGTACGGAAATCCGTAGGGAGAGTGTACGGAGCGTGCTGAGGCTGCTCGTGGAAGAGCTGGTCGGAGCACATTCAGGCGACGCCAGTGGGAATGCGCGGGCACAGGATACGGAACAGAACGGGGGGTTTTGATGTTTGCAGCCCTGAGTGAACACGACATCGCTCCCCGCACGGCCGCGGCACGAGGCGGTACGGTGGGGCGTGAAGGATGCGGCTACGCGGTCCGAGGAGGGAGCCACCGATGATTCTGCTCCGTCGCCTGCTGGGTGACGTGCTGCGTCGGCAGCGCCAGCGCCAGGGCCGTACTCTGCGCGAAGTCTCCTCGTCCGCCCGAGTCTCGCTCGGCTATCTCTCCGAGGTGGAGCGGGGGCAGAAGGAGGCATCCTCCGAGCTGCTCTCCGCTATCTGCGACGCGCTTGACGTACGGATGTCCGAGCTGATGCGCGAGGTGAGCGACGAGCTCGCCCTCGCCGAGCTGGCCGAGTCGGCAGCAGCGGTCCCGTCGGAGCCGGTGCCCGCACCGGTTCGTCCGATGCTCAATTCCGTCTCCGTGGCCGGCGTCCCGCCGGAACGGGTGACGATCAAGGCGCCTGCGGAGGCAGTGGACGTCGTCGCGGCATAGCGCCCGCGACCGGCATCAGATGTGCGCGAAACCCCGGCCGGGTGAATCCCGCCGGGGTTTTGTGTTGCCCGCTGCCGAGGCGGGGGCCCGCCCTGCTGTGTCCGGATTGGTCTGAATGTGCCATCGTGGGTTGGAGTTGATCGTTCCGATCGTCCCGCTGTGGAGGTGGATCGTCCGTGTACGTCGTGAAGAGCCCGCTGTCCGACGCCGAACTCAAGACCGTGTCCGGGGCCCTGCAGGGCGCTCTGGTGGATCTCGTGGACCTCTCGCTGGTGGCGAAGCAGGTCCACTGGAACGTGGTCGGCCCGCGCTTCCGCTCCGTGCATCTGCAGCTCGACGAGGTCGTCGACACCGCGCGGCTGCACTCCGACACGGTCGCCGAACGCGCCTCGACGCTGGGCGTCCCGCCGGACGGGCGGGCCGCGACGGTGGCCGGCACGAGCGGGATCGACGCGGTGCCCGAAGGCTGGATCAAGGACGTCGACGCCGTGGCCATCCTCGTGGACGCACTGGCCGCCGTGATCACCCAGATGCGCGACCGGGTCGTGGCGACCGGTGAGGCGGACCCCGTCAGCCAGGACATCTTCATCGGCATCACCGCCGACCTCGAGAAGCACCACTGGATGTTCCAGGCCGAGAACGGCGGCTGAGCCGCCGCGACGGCGCAACAGCGGAGCGGTGGAGCGGAGCGGCGAGGCGGTGGTGCGGTGGTGCGGTCGGTGGCGGTGAGCCGACGACGGCTGCTGCGCCTCATACCCGCCCTGGCGCTCGGCGCGCTGTGGTGGTGGGGGGTGCTGCGGCTCGCGTTCGCGCCGGACGCGGGGGCGTTCGAAGGGGCGGTCGCCGCCGGGGGATGGGGTTTGAGTCTGCTGCCGGTGCACGCCCTGCCGAAGTCGCGGGCGGTCGGTGTCGTCGGGGCACCGGGCCGGCACGGGGCGCGGCGCGTGCGGACCCGGGCCCTGGGCGTGGGCCGGGAGCTCGGCGGGGGAGTGTGGTCGGGCGTCACCAGGGCATGGCGACGCCTCCGTTCGGGCGGAGGATCTGACCCGTCGTGAACGAGGCGGCGTCCGAGGCGAGATGCAGCACCGCGTGGGCGATGTCCTCGGCCTCACCGACCCGGCCCAGCGGCGACATGCGCGCCATCACGGACTCGGCGCGGGCCTGCTCGGTCTCGTCCTGCCGGTGTGTCATAGGGGTGCGGATCCAGCCGGGGGCCACGGCGTTGACGCGGATCCCGTGCGGTCCCATCTCGGTGGCCAGAGTCTTCGTGAGCTGCACGACCGCCGCTTTCGCCGCGCCGTAGCAGAGGAGTTCGGGGCCGCCGGTGTCGACCGCGCCGGAGGCCATCGTGACGATGCTGCCCCGGGTGCCCGCGGCGATCATCGCCTGAGCCGCTGCCTGGCAGGCGTGGAGCACGCCCTTGAAGTTGACCGCGAGGACGCGGTCCAGATCCTCGTCCCGGGTCTCCAGCACCGTGCTGCGGTGCATGATGCCGGCGACCGCGGCCATGACGTCGAGGCCGCCGGACGTGGTGACGGCCGTGGCCACCGCCCCGGCGACCTGGGCCCGGTCGGTCACGTCCACCGTGTGGACATGGGCCGTGCCGCCCCGTTCCTTGATGAGGGCCGCCGTCTCGTGCAGCCCCCGGGTGTCGCGGTCCGCGCCGTGCACATCTGCACCGGCGTCGGCCAGGAGCACCGCGGTGGCGCGCCCGATCCCGCTCGCGGCGCCGGTGACGAATGCGGTGCGTCCGGTGAGGTCGTACGCCTTGACCGACATGAGGGGACCGTACGAGCGTTTCTGACGGGTCGTCAATTGGTGTGCGCGGATTGCCCGGTCGTGCCTTGCCCGGTTGCCCGGTTGCCCGGTTGCCCGGTCAAGGGGAGGGCGACGGGCCCTGCTGGCAGGCGGGGCACCAGTAGGTGGGGCGGGCGCGGGTGCCGTCGCCCTGGTCCGCGACGCGGATCGGAGTGCGGCAGCGCAGGCACGGGCGCGGGGCGCGTCCATAGACGAAGAGGCGCTCGTCGGGGCGGCCGCGACCCGTGGTGACGCGGATCGGGCGGTCCCGGTTGGCCTCGAGGAGTCTCTTCGCGAGTGGCGCGATGTGCTCGGCGGTTCCGGGCGGCAGTTCGCCGACGGGGAGCCAGGGGGTCACCCGGAGCAGGAAGCAGAGCTCGGACTTGTAGATGTTGCCGATGCCCGCGAGGTTGCGCTGGTCCAGGAGGGCCTCGCCGAGCGGGCGGGACGGGTCGGCGAGCAGCCGCGCCAGGGCCGTGTCCGGATCCCAGTCCGGGCCGAGCAGATCGGGACCGAGATGGCCGACCGCCTTGGACTCCTCGGACGTGCGCAGGAGTTCGAGCACGGGCAGGCGGTACCCGACGGCCGTGCGCTCCGCCGTGCCCAGAATCGCGCGGATCTGGTGGGCCGGGCCGCCGCGCCAGCGCTCGCCCGGCGCGTACACCTTCCAGGAGCCGTCCATCCGCAGGTGCGAGTGCAGGGTCAGGCCGCCCTCGATCCGGGTCAGCAGATGCTTGCCGCGCGGGGTGACGTCCAGCACCGTGCGCCCGGTGAGATCCGCCGTGGCGAACCGGGGGACGCGCAGGTCGGAGCGGATCAGCACCTGGCCGGCGAGCGCGCTGTGCAGGCGCCGCGCGGCCTGCAGGACGGTGTCTCCTTCGGGCATGGGGCCAGCCTAGGCGTGTGCGTTGCGGCGTGGGCTGCCCTGCCTGTCCTGGAGCACGGGGACAGTCCGACCGTGCTCTGCGCGGCACGGTCTAGGCGCGCAGGCGCAGGCCGCGGGGCGTCGCATGGAAACCGGCTCCTTCCAGGAGAGGGGCGTACGGGGAGGTCAGTGCCGCCGTCCCGTTGATCCGCTCGACCGTGATCGTGCCGAGCGCGCCGGAGCGGGCCGCGTCGGCCAGCGCCTGGGCGGCGGCGGGCAGTCTCGGATCCGCGGCGACCCCGGCCGGGGTCGGATCGTCCGGCCCGTCGGCAGCCGGCCAGGCCAGCAGGGTCTTGCCGCCGCGCTCCATGTAGACCGTCAGCTCGCCGTCGACGAGCACGACCAGGGAGCCCGCCTTGCGGCCCGGCTTGTGACCCGCGCCCGTCGGGGGCTCCGGCCAGGGCAGGGCCGCCCCGTACGCGTTCGCCGGATCGGACGCGGCCAGGACCAGGGCGCGGGGCGCCGCACCCTTCGGGGCCGGGGCGTCGACGGGCGCGTACGGGTCGGGCGGGGCCGCACCGCGATCGCGCGCGTTCGCCGCCGCGCGCAGGCGGTCCACCGCGCCGTCCATCGCGAACTGGGCGGCGCCGAGCCCCTCCACCACATAGCCGCGCCGCGCCTGCCCGCTCTCCTCGAAGACGGACAGGACGCGGTACGTCGCCGAGAAGCCGCCCTCGACGCCCTCGGCGGCGACCGCGCCCCGGGTCACCACGCCGTGCCGGTCGAGCAGGGTCCGCGCCAGGGCGTGCGCGCGCACGGTCGCGTCGGGCTCCTGGTCCGGCAGCACCGACCAGCGCCCGGCGACCGTGGGCGGGCCGGTGCGCGAGGCGGGGCGGGCCCCGCCGGTGAGGCTTCCGTAGCGGCTGCGCGGGACGGCTCGGCGCGCGCGGTGCGCTGTGGAACCGGCGGTGCGGCCGGAGCCGAGCAGGGCGCGCATCGGGGCCAGCGTGTCGTTGGTCAGCCGCCCGGACCAGGCGAGCTCCCAGATGGCGTCCGCGAGTTGGGGATCGGTCGCCTCGGGATGGGTCGTGGCACGGACCTGGTCGGCGATCTGACGGAAGAACAGGCCGTAGCCGCCGGACAAGGCGTCCAGGACCGCGCGGTGGAGCGGTGACTGCTCCAGAGGGTGCGGGGGCGGCAGGAGCAGGGGCGCGGTGTCGGCCAGATAGAGGCTCACCCAGCCGTCCTTGCCGGGCAGGGAACCGGCGCCGGCCCACACCACCTCCCCGGTCGCGGTCAGCTCGTCCAGCATCGCGGGTGCGTAGCCGCTCACACGGGACGGCAGGACGAGCTTCTCCAGGGCCGAGGCCGGCACGGATGCGCCCTGCAGCTGTTCGATCGCCCGCACCAGGCCGTCGACGCCGCGCAGGCCGTGGCCGCCGACGTGCTGCCACTGGGGCAGGAACTGGGCCAGCGCGGCGGGTGGCACCGGCTCCAGCTCGTGCCGCAGCGCGGCCAGCGACCGGCGGCGCAGCCGGCGCAGGACCGCCGCGTCGCACCACTCCTGGCCGATCCCCGCCGGATGGAACTCGCCCTGCACGACCCGGCCGGCCGCGGCCAGGCGCTGCAGCGCGCCCTCGGTGACCGCGGCGCCCAGGCCGAAGCGCGCGGCGGCCTGCGTCGAGGTGAACGGCCCGTGCGTACGGGCATAGCGGGCCAGGAGGTCGCCGAGCGGGTCCTTGACGGGCTCGGTGAAGGCCTCGGGGACACCGACCGGGAGCGCCGTGCCCAGCGCGTCCCGCAGGCGTCCCGCGTCCTCGATCGCCGCCCAGTGGTCGGTGCCCGCGACCCGGACGCGGATCGCGCGGCGGGCGCCCGCGAGCTCCTCGGCCCAGCCGGGCTCCGCACCGCGCTCCGCCAGCTCGGCGTCCGTGAGCGGGCCGAGCATGCGCAGCCGGTCGGCGACGCCCTCGGCATCCTTGATCCGTCGGTCCTCGGTGCGCCACTGGAGCTCCTGCTCCAGCTCCGCGAGCACGTCCGCGTCGAGCAGCTCGCGCAGCTCCGCCTGCCCGAGCAGCTCGGCCAGCAGCCGCGAGTCCAGGGACAGGGCGGCCGCGCGGCGCTCGGCGAGCGGCGAGTCCCCTTCGTAGAGGAACTGCGCCACGTAGCCGAACAGCAGGGAACGGGCGAAGGGGGACGGCTCCGGAGTGGTGACCTCCACGAGCCGGACCTTGCGCGACTCGATGTCGCCCATCAGCTCCGCGAGGCCCGGTACGTCGAAGACGTCCTGGAGGCACTCCCGTACGGCTTCCAGGACGATCGGGAAGGAGCCGAACTCGCTCGCCACCTCCAGCAGTTGCGCCGCGCGCTGGCGCTGCTGCCACAACGGTGTGCGCTTGCCGGGATTGCGCTTCGGGAGCAGCAGCGCGCGGGCGGCGCACTCGCGGAAGCGGGAGGCGAACAGGGCGGAGCCGCCGACCTGATCGGTGACGATCTGGTCCACGTCCCCCTTGTCGAAGGCGACGTCCGCCGCTCCGATGGGCGCCTGTTCGGCGTCGTACTCCAGACCCGGCTTGGAGGGCTCCTGGTCGAGCAGGTCCAGGCCCATCAGGTCGGCGTCGGGCAGCCGCAGCACGATCCCGTCGTCGGCGTGCATGACCTGGGCGTCCATGCCGTACTTCTCGCCGAGCCGGGCGCCGAGGGCGAGCGCCCAGGGAGCGTGCACCTGGGCGCCGAAGGGGGAGTGGACGACGACCCGCCAGTCGCCCAGCTCGTCGCGGAAGCGCTCCACCACGATGGTGCGGTCGTCGGGGACGTGCCCGCACGCCTCGCGCTGCTCCGCCAGGTAGGACAGCACGTTGTCCGCGGCCCAGGCGTCCAGTCCTGCCGTGGCGAGCCGGCCGCGCGCGTCCTCGGGAGCCAGCGAGCCGACCTCGCGCAGGAACGCGCCCACCGCGCGCCCCAGTTCGAGCGGGCGGCCCAGCTGGTCGCCCTTCCAGAACGGCAGGCGGCCGGGGACACCGGGGGCGGGGGAGACCAGGACGCGGTCGCGCGTGATGTCCTCGATCCGCCAGGAGCTGGTGCCCAGCGTGAACACGTCCCCGACCCGGGATTCGTAGACCATCTCCTCGTCGAGCTCGCCGACGCGGCCGCCGCCCTTCTTGGGGTCGGCTCCCGCGAGGAACACCCCGAACAGGCCCCGGTCCGGGATCGTGCCGCCCGAGGTGACGGCGAGCCGCTGGGCGCCGGGGCGGCCCGTGACCGTGCCGGCCACGCGGTCCCACACCACGCGCGGGCGCAGCTCGGCGAACGCGTCGGACGGATAGCGGCCCGCCAGCATGTCGAGCACGCCCGTGAAGGCCGACTCCGGGAGCGAGGCGAACGGGGCGGCACGGCGTACGAGGGCGAGCAGATCGTCGACCTGCCACGTGTCCAGGGCGGTGATCGCCACCAGCTGCTGGGCCAGCACGTCCAGTGGGTTCGCCGGGACGCGCAGGGACTCGATGGAGCCCGCGCGCATGCGCTCCGTCACCACCGCCGACTGCACCAGGTCGCCCCGGTACTTCGGGAACACGACACCGGTGGAGACCGCGCCCACCTGGTGACCCGCGCGGCCCACCCGCTGGAGCCCGGACGCCACCGAGGGCGGCGACTCCACCTGCACGACCAGGTCGACCGCGCCCATGTCGATGCCCAGCTCCAGGCTCGACGTGGCGACGACCGCGGGCAGCCGGCCCGCCTTCAGGTCCTCCTCGACCAGCGCGCGCTGCTCCTTGGACACCGAGCCGTGATGCGCGCGGGCGATGACGGTGGGGGCGCCCGCCGCCGCGCCCGAGCCGCCCATGAGCTCCGCCGGGGAGTGGTCCTCGGGAAGCGACTCTCCTGTGGTGCGCTCGTACGCGATCTCGTTCAGCCTGTTGCACAAGCGCTCCGCCAGGCGGCGGGAGTTGGCGAAGACGATCGTCGAGCGGTGGGCCTCGATGAGGTCCGCGATGCGCTCTTCCACATGCGGCCAGATCGAGGGGCGCTCGGCTCCCTGGTCCGAGTCCGCCACCGGCGAACCGCCCAGCTCGGCGAGGTCTTCCACGGGCACGACCACCGACAGGTCGAACTCCTTGCCGGACGGCGGCTGGACGATCTCCACCTTGCGCTGCGGCGACAGATAGTGGGCCACCTCGTCGACCGGGCGGACCGTCGCCGACAGACCGATGCGGCGGGCCGGGCGCGGCAGCAGTTCGTCGAGCCGCTCCAGGGAGAGCGCCAGATGCGCGCCGCGCTTGGTGCCCGCCACCGCGTGCACCTCGTCCAGGATCACCGTCTCGATGCCCGTCAGCGCGTCCCGCGTCGCCGACGTCAGCATCAGGAACAGCGACTCGGGCGTCGTGATCAGGATGTCCGGCGGGCGCGTGGCCAGCGCCCTGCGCTCCGCCTGGGGGGTGTCGCCGGAGCGGATCCCGACCTTCACCTCCGGCTCGGGCAGGCCCAGGCGCACCGCCTCCTGCCGGATGCCGGTCAGCGGACTGCGCAGGTTGCGCTCGACGTCGACCGCGAGCGCTTTCAGCGGTGACACATAGAGGACCCGGCAGCGCTTCTTCGGGTCGGCCGGCGCGGGCGTGGACGCCAGCTGGTCCAGCGCCGCGAGGAACGCCGCCAGCGTCTTGCCGGAACCGGTCGGCGCCACGACCAGCACGTCCGAACCCGCGCCGATCGCCCGCCACGCCCCGGCCTGCGCGGACGTGGGCGCGGAGAAGGCCCCCGTGAACCAGCCGCGGGTCGCGGGGGAGAAGCCGTCGAGCGCCGCGTGGGTCCCACGGGCGTCGAGGGCGCTGTGAGCGTCGCCCGTGTCCCGGGCTCCGTCGCTGGACCTGACCATGCCCCCATCCTGCACCCCACCACTGACATCAGCCGTGACCTGCGGAAACGGTGAACTCACGGCGCGTGACATGACGCAGAATGGAGGCCATGGCGGGACAGGGCGAATGGGCACGGCACTGGCAGTACGAACGGCTGCCCGGACTCGACCTGCTGCGCGCCCGCTACGTCCGGCACACCTTCCCGCGCCACAGCCACGACGGCTTCGTCTTCGGCGCGGTCACGCACGGCGTCGAGGCGGTGGGCATACCCGGCGACACGCTCCACGCGGGCCCCGGCAGCGTCGTCATGATCAACCCCGAGGTCGCGCACACCGCGAAGGCGGGCGGGCCCGACGGGTGGGCGTACTTCACCCTGTACCCGTCGGCCGAGCTCGTCGCGGAGGTCGCCGCCGAGACCACCACGGTCCGCGGCAGCGCCGCCTTTGCGGAGCCCATCGTCACCGACCCCTACGCTGCGCGGCTGATCCGTGAGGTGCACCGCGCGGCGGAGCAGGGCAACGCGCTGGCCGCCGACAGTCTGCTCCGGGTCGTGCTCGCCCGGATGCTCCGCGACCACGGCACCGCGATCGAGGCCCGGCCGCGCCGCTCCGCCGGGGCCGCCGCCGCGGCCCGCGCGCGGGAGCTCCTGGAGAACCGGATGACGGACCCGCCCTCCCTCGACGCCCTCGCGGCCGAACTGGGCACCAGCCCCTTCGCCCTCCTGCGGGCGTTCCGCGACGCCTACGGGATGCCGCCGCACGCCTGGCTCACCGACGCGCGCGTGCGGCGCGCACGCGGCCTCCTGGAGGCGGGCACACCGCCGGCCGACGTCGCCGCGACAGTGGGTTTCACGGACCAGCCCCATCTGAACCGGCACTTCACCCGCATCGTCGGGGTGCCGCCGGGCGCCTACCAGAAAGAGCGCACGAGGGAGCGCAAGAACGTACAAGACCGCTGAGGCCCGCCTCTCGTAGCGTTCACGACGTGGCAGAACAGGACCTGGCTGAACAACAGGCGGCTGAAGAACAGTCGACCGAACGACAGCCGACATCGACAGACATACGGGCCGAGGAGACAGGCGACGGGGCCCGCAAACCCGATGCCGCCGTCGTCCGGGACGCGCTCGGCGTCGGCGTGGCCGTCGGACTCTCCGGCTTCGCCTTCGGCGTGACCTCGGCGGGCAGCGGCCTCACCGTGCTCCAGACGTGCGCGCTCAGCCTTCTGGTCTTCACCGGGGCCTCGCAGTTCGCGCTCGTCGGAGCGCTGGCGGGTGGCGGCAACCCGTTCACGGCGGCGGCGGGCGCCTTCTTCCTCGGGGTGCGCAACGCGTTCTACGGGCTGCGGCTCTCCCAACTGCTCGCTCTGCCGCGCGCGGTGCGCCCGTTCGCCGCGCACTGGGTGATCGACGAGACAGCCGCCGTCTCCCTCGCGCAGCCGACCCGGCGCAGCGCCCGGATCGGCTTCACCGTGACGGGCCTGACCCTGTACGTGCTGTGGAACCTGACCACCCTCCTGGGCGCCCTCGGCGCGGAGGCCCTCGGCGACACCGACGCGTGGGGCATCGACGCCGCGGGACCGGCCGTGTTCCTCGCCCTGCTCGCACCCATGCTGAAGAGCACCACGGAGCGTGCTGTCGCGGGCATCGCCGTCGTCCTGGGGCTGGGACTGCTGCCCGTGCTGCCCGCGGGCGTGCCCGTACTCGTCGCCGCACTGGCCGCACCGGCCGTGCTCTGGGCCGAGGGCCGCAAGCGCGGTGACCGGCGCGCGTCGCGTCGCGCGTCGCAAGGAGGAGAGCACCGATGAACTTCTGGATGGCCATCGGAGTCACCGTGGTCGGCTGCTACGCGGTCAAGCTCATCGGCCTGCTCGTGCCCGCCGGCGCGCTGGAACGCCCTGTGGTGCAGCGCCTCTCGGCGCTGCTGCCGGTCGCTCTGCTGGCGGCGCTCACGGCCCAGCAGACGTTCGCGGACGGCCGCGTCCTGGTGCTCGACGCCAAGGCCGCCGGGGTCGCGGCGGCGGCCGTCGCCCTGGTGCTGCGTGCCCCGTTCCTCGTGGTGGTCGGCGCCGCCGTCGTGGTCACGGCGGGAGTGCGCGCGCTGGCCGGATGACCGGACCGCGCGGGACGCCTGGGCAACCGGATGACCGAGTCGCGCGGGGCGCCTGGGTAACCGGATGACCGATCCGCGCGGGGCGCGTGGGTAAGGTGACGCCTCCCAGCGCCCCGACCCCGCGGGCCCAGCCGAGGGAGGCCCCGCACGTGCCCCTGTCGCCCGAGGCGCGGTCCCTGGCCGCCCGCTGCGAACCCCGCGTCAACGAACTGGCCCGCCGCATGTCCCGGGAGTCCTTCGAGGCCCTCCCGGGCTACGCCGAGCTGCCCGACGACGTGAAGGACATCGAGATCGCGGCCACCGCGCGGCACGGCGTCCGCCTGTTCCTGCGCAAGGTCGGCGAGCCCGGTGAGGCCGGGGGCGGCGGGCGGGGCCGGGACGGCGACCACCGGCTGTTCCGCGAGCGGGCCGCCCAGCGCGCCGAGGAGGGCATGCCGCTGCACCTCCTGCTGCGCACCCACACCCTCGGCGTCTACGCGCTCTGGCAGACCCTGCGCGACGTCGCACGCCCCGGTGAGGAACCCGCGCTTCTCGAACTGGTCGACGCCCTCCTGCGCTCCCACACCGGAGTCGTGGGCGCCGTCGCCGAGACCTACCTCGACGAGCGGTCCGCCCTGGAGGCCGAGCGGCGCGCGCAACGGCGGTCGTCGGTGCGGGGCCTGCTCGACGGGATGCTCCCGCCCGGGCACCCGCTGCTCGCCCCGTTCCGCCTGGAAGGGCCCGCGCTCGTGCTGGCGCTCGGTCTGGAGGCACCCCCCGAGGAAGGCCCCGTGGCGGTGCGGCGCCGGCTGCGCCGCGTGCAGAGCGTGCTGGAGCACGCCTTCGGCGCGGACGTGCTGACCGTGGTCGAGGCCGACGGCGGCCGCGTCGTCGTCCCGGGGGACTGCGAGCCGTCCGGCGACCTGCCGCGGCTCCTGCGCCGGGCCAGCGGCCTGCGCGTCCGCGTGGCGGCCGTGCGGGCCGACGAGCCCGGCCGGATCGCGGAGGCGGCCCGCACCGCGACCGAGATCCTGCGCATCGCGCGCGTGTGCGGCCTCCCGCACGGCCTCCACCGGCTCGACGACGTCCTGCTCGAGTACCACCTGTCGCGGCGCGACGAGAGCAGCGGCCGCATCGCCGCCCTGCTCGACCCGATCGCCACGCGCCCCGAGCTCCTGGAGACGCTGCGCACACACCTGGGCCACCAGCAGGACCGCAGGGCGACCGCCGGAACGCTCGGACTGCACCCGAACACGGTGGACAACCGCCTCGCGAAGATCGCCGAACAGACCGGCCTCGATCTCTCCTCCCCACGGGGCACCGCACTCGCGATCGCGGCCCTCTTGTTGCGAGACGCGGACGAGGCGGACGGCGCGGACCGGACACCTGCCATGGAGGACGCGGGCAGGCCGCTCGCGTCGGAGTCCTCCTACAAGGCGGACGCTTCCTAGAAGTCGGACGCTTCCTACAAGGGGCGCCCGTAGGCGCGCAGGGTGCGCAGCGCCTCGACGGTCACAAGGGGGCGCGCCTCCAGGACGACCGCCGGGGACCACTGGCGCCAGTTGACCGGCCAGCCGCCGTCCTCCTGCTGCTCGCTCTCCAGGTGGTCCAGCGAACGCGCCATCTCCTCGTCGGTGAACCACGCGCACGCCAGTGACTCCGGCGTCTTCGCGTAGTCGTGCGGGAAATGATGCTCACCCGGTGCGTAGCCGGGCGACACCTCGTAGGTGTCCCGCTTCGCGGGGTCCAGCACGGCGAGGCGCTGCTCGCGCACCAGGCGGCCGAGCCGGTCGGCGGCGGCACGCGCGCGTGAGCGGTCCGGCACACCGTCGAGGAAGGCGACCGCCGCCTCGATCTCGTACGGATGCGAGGTCTTCAGGGAGTCGACCGCGGCCCAGCAGAACTCAGTCGCCCGGAACAGCCAGGCGTGCCACACCTCGTTGCGGTGCAGCAGACCGACGACGGGACCGGTGGCGAGCAGCTCGCTCGGCGGGTCGTCGACCACCGGCACGAACGGGGCATGGGGGTAGCCGCGCTGGCTGGGAAGCACCGCCGGAAGGGCTCCTTCCGCAGTGGAGATGGCGGTGAGATAGCGGCACACGTGGTCCGCCCGCCGGCCCGAACAGCGCCCGATCGTGTCCAGGACGCGGAGCGCGTGCCCGGTGTGCAGGGGCTGGCTGACCGGACCCCGCAGATCGGGTTCGAGCGCGTGTCCGTAGCCGTCGTCCTCGGTGCCGTAGGCGTTCAGGGCGGTCTCGACGGCATCGGCGGCGGCGTCGGACTCGCCCGTGAGGAAGTGATAGGCGAAGCGGCGCTGCTCCAGGACGCGTGCGGTCGACCAGATGAACGCCTCGGCCCGCGCGAGCCGCGACGCCGGGGGCGAGGAGGGTGAGGAGGGCGATGAGGGGCGTGGGGATGCTCCGGTTCCGGCCATGTTCCGACCGTAGGGCGCACAGCCCGTACGACAAGTGCCCCGGGCCCGGCTGCACTCTCAAGGGCGGGATACTGGGGTCATGCGGTTGACGGTCTTCTGGCAGCTAATGGCGGATCACTTCGGATCCGGGTACGCGGACACGTTCGCGCGCGACCACGTGATGGCGGGGCTCGGCGGGCGCACGGTCCACCAGGCGCTCGACGACGGCTGGGAGGCGAAGGACGTCTGGCGCGTCGTGTGCTCCGCGATGAACGTGCCGGCGGAGAAGCGCTGAGCAGGGTGACGGATCGGGGGCGGTCACGGGTTGTCGGTGACGTGGGCGAGACTGGCACGGTGGCAGCGACAGACGAGACCCTCCAGACGGCCGACGCCGCACCGCCCGGCACGACGCCCCCCGCGGCGCCTCCCGGCCCGGTGCCGCGCGCGGGCATGCCGCGCTGGCTGCCGCGCGCCATGGTGCTCGCCCTCACCCTCATCGCCTGTTTCCAGCTGGGCAGTTGGGCCTTCCACCAGGTCACCGGGCTGCTGATCAACGTACTGATCGCGTTCTTCCTGGCACTCGCCGTGGAGCCCGCCGTGAGCTGGATGGCGGGCCGGGGCATGCGTCGCGGCCTCGCCACGGGCATCGTCTTCCTCGGCGTGATGATCGCCGGAGCCGGCTTCATCGTGCTGCTCGGCTCGATGCTCGCGGGCCAGATCGTGGACATGTTCGAGGACTTCCCGAAGTACCTCGACCAGGTCATCAACTGGATCAACCAGACGTTCCACACGGACCTCAACCGGGTCGAGGTCCAGGACAGCCTGCTCCACTCGGACTGGCTGCAGAAGTACGTGCAGAACAGCGCGACCGGCGTCCTGGACGTGTCCACACAGGTGCTCGGCGGGCTGTTCCAGCTGCTGACGATACTGCTGTTCTCGTTCTACTTCGCCGCCGACGGCCCGCGGCTGCGGCGTGCCCTGTGCTCGGTGCTGCCGCCGGCCAAGCAGGCCGAGGTGCTGCGCGCCTGGGAGATCGCCGTCGACAAGACGGGCGGCTACCTGTACTCGCGCGGTCTGATGGCGCTGATCTCCGGGATCGCGCACTACATCCTGCTCGCGCTGCTCGACGTGCCGTACGCGCCCGTGCTCGGCATGTGGGTCGGACTCGTCTCACAGTTCATTCCGACGATCGGCACGTACCTGGCGGGCGCGCTGCCGATGCTGATCGCGTTCACGGTCGACCCCTGGTACGCGCTGTGGGTGCTGGGCTTCGTCGTGGTCTATCAGCAGTTCGAGAACTATGTGCTGCAGCCGAAGCTGACCGCGAAGACGGTCGACATCCACCCCGCCGTCGCCTTCGGCTCGGTCATCGCGGGCACGGCGCTGCTCGGTGCCGTCGGCGCGCTGATCGCGATTCCGGCGGTCGCGACGCTGCAGGCCTTCCTCGGCGCGTACGTGAAGCGGTACGACGTCACCGACGACCCGCGGGTGCACGGCCACCGCAGACGGACCGGGGAGTCGCTCGCGGCGCGCCTGCGACGTGCGGTGCAGGGGCGCCGGCAGAACCAGGAGCAGGCCGACTGATCCGGGGGACGGGCCGACCGGTCCAGGGGAACGGGCCGGCGCCTAGTCCTGGGTACGGGCCGGCGCCGACGGGTCCGGGCGCGGCACGCGGACGACCGCGGTGCCCCCGGCCAGATCCACCGTCGTCCGGTTCGGCGGCGCTCCGTCGTCCTCGCCGTCGGGCAGCACCAGAGCGGACTGCCGCTCCTTCAGCTCGTTCTGCTTGCCCGGCGACAGGCTCGCGTGCAGCTGCTCGAACCCCGTTGCCGATATCTGGCCCTGCCGCGCACTGTTGCGCCACGGCAGCACGCCGGCCCGGCCCGCGCGCAGCAGCAACTGGTCGGTGAAGGCGATCACCGTCAGGAGGATCACGAGCCCGGGCAGGGTCATGAAGAAGACGAGTTCCATGGCACCAGTATCGGGACCGGATCCGTCGCCCGTGCCCCGCGTGGTGCGCTTGACACTAAAATCGAACATCCATTCTTATTGAGTGTCCAAGGGCTCGCTGCCCAGGATTCCCAAGGGGTCCGGGTGGCGGTGGCCCGGCGAGGAGCCTCGAGTTATCCACAGGCGGACGGGCGTCGAGGCCGATTGTCAGTGGCAGGCGTTAGCGTCTTTGACGTGAAGCGATCGACACAAGCAAACCGGGTGGAACCCATGGCAGGAACCGACCGCGAGAAGGCGCTCGACGCCGCGCTCGCACAGATTGAACGGCAATTCGGCAAGGGCGCAGTGATGCGCATGGGCGAGCGGCCGAACGAGCCCATCGAGGTCATCCCTACCGGGTCGACCGCGCTCGACGTGGCCCTCGGCGTCGGCGGCCTGCCGCGCGGCCGTGTGGTCGAGGTCTACGGCCCGGAGTCCTCCGGTAAGACGACCCTGACCCTGCACGCCGTCGCCAACGCCCAGCGGGCCGGCGGCGCGGTGGCCTTCGTGGACGCCGAGCACGCGCTCGACCCCGAGTACGCGAAGAAGCTCGGCGTCGACATCGACAACCTGATCCTGTCGCAGCCGGACAACGGCGAGCAGGCTCTCGAGATCGTCGACATGCTGGTCCGTTCCGGCGCCCTCGACCTCATCGTCATCGACTCCGTCGCCGCGCTCGTGCCGCGTGCGGAGATCGAGGGCGAGATGGGCGACTCGCACGTGGGTCTGCAGGCCCGCCTGATGTCCCAGGCCCTGCGAAAGATCACCAGTGCGCTCAACCAGTCCAAGACCACCGCCATCTTCATCAACCAGCTGCGCGAGAAGATCGGCGTGATGTTCGGCTCGCCGGAGACCACGACCGGTGGCCGCGCGCTGAAGTTCTACGCCTCGGTGCGTATCGACATCCGCCGCATCGAGACCCTGAAGGACGGCACGGAGGCGGTCGGCAACCGCACCCGCTGCAAGGTCGTGAAGAACAAGGTCGCGCCCCCCTTCAAGCAGGCCGAGTTCGACATCCTCTACGGGCAGGGCATCTCCCGTGAGGGCGGCCTGATCGACATGGGCGTGGAGCACGGCTTCGTCCGCAAGGCCGGCGCCTGGTACACGTACGAGGGCGACCAGCTCGGCCAGGGCAAGGAGAACGCGCGCAACTTCCTGAAGGACAACCCCGACCTGGCCAACGAGATCGAGAAGAAGATCAAGGAGAAGCTCGGCGTCGGTGTCCGTCCGGAGGAGCCGGGCAGCGAGCCGGGCACGGACGCGGCGGCGGCCACGGCGCCCGCCGAGGACGCGGCGAAGTCGGTCCCCGCGCCCAAGGCGGCCAAGTCCAAGGCCGCGGCGGCCAAGAGCTAGTCCGTGACACGACGCACCGACTGGGCCGAGTACGACGCCGGCCCCGCCGTCCCCGAGGACCGGGGGCACGGCGGTGCCGGGCAGTACGACGACGCCGTGCCCGGGGAAGCCGGGTACGACGTCGCTCCGGGGGAGGGCGCGGTGGACGGACCGCGCCGTGGTGGACGTTCGCGCGCCGCAAGCGGGTCGCGCGGGCGGCGGCGCCGGGGCGGGTTCGGGGATCCGCCCGGCGCCGCGCAGGACGACGGTTCCCCCGACTCGTCGAGGGCCGGGCGAGGGGAGCCGTCAGGGGACCCGGCGGAGCGGGCGCGGAACATCTGTCTGCGCCTGCTCACCGGGACCCCGCGCACCCGCAAGCAGCTCGCGGACGCGCTGCGCAAGCGGGAGATCCCGGACGAGGTGGCGGAGGAGGTGCTGTCCCGGTTCGAGGAGGTCGGACTGATCAACGACAGCGCCTTCGCGGACGCCTGGGTCGAGTCCAGACACCACGGCCGGGGCCTCGCGCGCCGGGCCCTCGCGAGGGAACTGCGCACCAAGGGGGTCGACTCCGCCGTGATCGACGAAGCCGTGGGGCAGCTGGACTCGGACCAGGAGGAGGACACCGCCCGCGAACTCGTCGCCCGCAAGCTCCGCTCCACCCGGGGCCTCGACCGGGACAAGCGCCTGCGCCGCCTCGCCGGCATGCTCGCGCGCAAGGGCTACCCGGAGGGCATGGCACTCCGCGTGGTCAGACAGGCCTTGGAGAAAGAGGGGGAGGACACGGAGGACCTGGGCTTCCCGGACTGAGCCCGAGGCCTTCCGTTGAGCCCCCTCTCCTGACCGTCTCCCGGGGCGCGCTCTCCTGACCGTCCGCTCCCGGGGCCCGCTCTCCTGACCGTCCGCCTTGGGCCCGTTCCCCTGACCGCCCCTCCTCAGCGCCCTCTCCTGAGCAGGCCCTTCTGTGCCCAGCCCTCCCGGGTCCTCCCCAGCAGCGCTGTCAGGCGTCCGGCCCCGTCACCGGCAGCCCCTCCGATCGCCAGGCCTGGAAGCCGCCCACGAGGTCCGTGGCCCGGTGCAGGCCCAGTTGTCGCAGGGACGCGGCCGCGAGGCTGGAGGCGTAACCCTCGTTGCAGACCACCACGACGCGGAGGTCGTGGCCCGTCGCCTCGGGGGAGCGGTGGCTGCCCCAGGGATCGAGCCGCCACTCCAGCTCGTTGCGCTCCACGACGAGGGCGCCCGGGATCAGACCGTCGCGCTCGCGCAGCGCCGCGTAGCGGATGTCGACCAGCAGGGCGTCGCCGGCGGAGGCGAGCGCGAAGGCCTCGCGCGCCTCGATCCGGTCGAGACCTGCTCGCACGCGCGCGAGCAGGTCATCGATACCGACGGGAGCCGGCACGGAGTCCAGGCCGGGATTCGGGCCGGGATTGGGGACAGGGTTCGGGGGCGTGGTCACTGCCAGTCCTCCGGGCGTTCGACCGCCTCGAGGCGCAGGACCTGACCCGTACGGCTGTACCGGCGGATCCGCGGCAGCGGCGGATAGTAGGCGTGGACCGAGACGGCGTGCTCGGTGGGGGACGGGTTGAGGACCTCGTGCACGTGGTGGACGCCGAAGGCGCGCCCCGTGCCCGGGCCCAGCGCGCGTTCCCTGTCGACGTCCTCGGACAGCTCCAGGGTCTTCCAGCCGTCCGTGGGCAGGCGCGTGGCCAGGGAGTTCTCGGTGAGTTGGCCGGACGCGGTGAGGAACGCGCCGACCGAGTCCGCGTGATCGTGCCAGCCCGTGCCGGTGCCCGGCGGCCAGCCGATGAGCCAGGCCTCGCGGGCCCCCCCCCCCGCCCCCCCCCCCCCCGGGGGGGCCCGCGGGGGGGGGGGGGGGGGGGGCCCGGGGGGGGGGGGCGCGGGGGGGGGGGGGGGGGAATAAACGACATGT